>JBEBTQ010000207.1:0-6220 GCA_040393685.1 Advenella kashmirensis
AGACTTTAATAGATAATGGCACACACATGCAATATCACCAATGCGATAAGTACCCACTCGCTTGCGTGATGCACGCTATTGAAAAAGCGGCTTAACACCGGATTCAGCGTACTTAGCGGGCCTTCGAAAAGAATGTCATCACTGGCAAACAGCCCGCTGCCGGCCTGCACGCCAAAGGCCAGCAGCATGGCAATGACGGACCAGGCCCCCAAAGGGTTATGACCCGGTGTCCATTTTGCAGTGCGCAAGTAGGCGACAATGGCCTGCGGGCCAGCGACAAATTGGGTAAATCTTGCGTAATAGGGGCCGATGAACCCCCAGATGAGCCTGAAAAGAATGAGGGTAAGTACTGCGTAGCCAAAGCGCGAATGCCAGGTCATCCAGTCTGTGCCGGTTTCCGATAACCAACCCTCGGTGATACCCGCACACTTAACACAGAAATAGGCACCCGCCACGCAGATAACCAACAGCCAGTGAAACAGGCGTAACGGCAGATCCCAGACTCTGATATTATTCATATGTCATATTCCAGCCGGTAGTTTGCATACCGGTTTCAGTTGGCCGACTTTATGGTTATTTTAACATTTGCGGTGTAATTGGCCCGGAGTTGGTCTATGATAAGCGAACTCGTTTAATTCAGTTTACAGGTTTCCATGTCGCGTTCAACCAAAGTCCTTGTTGCGATCATTGCAGCGGCCGTCCTGGCAGGATGTTCCTCCACCAAAACGGGCGGGGACCGTTCAATGAGTCACTCGCCGCGCAAACAGGTGACGCGAATCAGCTATGACGAAAGCAGCTATGCGCTGCCGATAGGACAGCCTACCATGCTGGTGGGGCGTGCATTTATTTACGATGCGATCAATGGCGGAGAACGCAGCGGTGGCAATGTTGATGTTGTGCTCAACCCGGTATCGGCCATGAGCGATCAATGGTTTGAAGTGGTCTGTCGGCGCGGCAATGTGCTTGCCGGTAAATCTGACCCACGCTACGCTGCCAAAGCCTATGCGTCCAAAACCAACTCTTTTGGCCAGTTCGCGTTCACCAACGTGCCTTCCGGCGAATATTACCTCACTACACGACTTTACTGGATGGACACCAAACCGTTTTCGGGGGCTGTTCAATACGGCGGTCTGCTGGCCAAAAAAATCAGACTGGCCCCGGGAACCAATACGATCAATTTGTCCGACAGTGACAAATGCCGCGGATATTTTCACTAAGCAGGCTGTTAATGAAGAGCCTGCAGCAACGGCCCGGTGCGCTTGTTACAACTGTCTCTGATTTTTCCACATACCACTTGCTTCATTCACATTTTGCAACGATTTTGCCTGGCTTTAATGATTAAAATTCAGGCAGGCAAAAGTTCTGCGTTGTGTTCTTGCAGCATTTTTTTATTTTATTAGAAAGGCAAACTATGAAATTAATTACGCTTGTTATGGTCGCCGCAGTGACGACCGCTGTTGCGGGATGCAGTTTTTTTGAAAAAAAGGCCACATCCGCCACGGTAGCGCCAATGGGTCCGGGCACCTCAGCGACCGCCGTTCAGACGACCGGCGCCGGTAATCTGGAAGTTTACGTGGGTTCGACTGCTCAGCCGAAAGCGACCAAGGGCAAGTCGGCCAAAACGACGCCACTGCAAGTTGGAGACCAGACGTACCAGGGGGTCGGCCCGATCCTTACCCGTGCCGATATCAAGAATGTCTTCGTGACCAAGGCCGGTGATCGTCCCGCATTGGGTCTGCGCGTAACGCCCGAAGGCGCCCGCAAGCTGAATGCCGAAATTTCCGGCAAAGCCGTCAAGGGAAAAATGGTTTTGGCCAGTCTGAACGATTCCATTTTTTCGACAACGATTGCTTCGCCTGGCGCCGTGGATGACGGTGTGCTGCTGATGCCTATGGCTACGCTGAACAATGCCAAGACAGCGGCAGACATTATTCGCGGTAAAAAATAATAGCGGCCGGGTCTTCGGTTTTGTGGTGCCGGTTGCGTTGCTTGCAGTGTTCACTATGAATAATGTTAACAATTGAGCGTTGTTTTTTCTTTGAATCTGTTGTAACGTAAACGGACGACTTTATGCGAAGTTGTTCTCAAATTAGTTTTAATTAGGAAATACTATGAAATTATCCAGAAAAGTTGCGTTGATTGTGCTTCCTCTGGCTGCGGTTCTGGCTGGATGTAACACAATGAAAACTGGTACCGAGAGCACAGGTACCACAGCACAAACCCCTGCTGCGCAAGGTACTGCAGTAGACGTATTCCTGGCTTCTGACAAAGTCATCAAAAGTTATCGTCCTGTTAAGCTGAGTGAGAAACAGACCATTTATGTCAGCAAAACACCAATCATTACGCGTGCGAATCTGACCAGTGTAGATCGCGTTCGCGACAGTCAGGGTCGCTCTTTTGTCAAACTGTCTTTGAATCCCGCCGGTGTTGCCGCCTTGAATGCAGCGCCTAAGGATCAGGGCTATGCGACGACGGTAGGTGGCCAGCTGGCATCCCTCACAGGTATTCGCCAGAACAACGATTTCCTCTTCATGGTTCGTGACGATCAGGTTGCCGGATCGGTTGTAGAGGCCATCGCACCTCAAACAGCAGCCAAATAATATCGGTTGTCTGTCTTGCCACCTGTCTCGTGAGTGGCAATCCGGGCCTCGCTTTGGCGAGGCTTTTTTTCGACCTTCAAAATTGTCATGTTCAGGTCGTATTCTATGTGTCTGACGTTCAATAACAGGTGCAAAATGCTGTCCTTATTTCCCGTTCGTTTCCTGGCATTTTTTCTGGTCATTCTTGGCACACTGGTCAGCCTGGTGCTGGGAGCCGTCGCTGGCCAGGCGTGGTATGTGGTTGCGCTGGTTTGTCTGCTGCTGACGGCTATTGGCATACACGATCTTATCCAGCAGCGACATTCGGTAAAACGCAATTATCCGGTGATCGGCAACCTGCGGTTTCTGCTGGAATTCATTCGGCCGGAACTGCGGCAATATTTCATCGAAAGCGATACCGATTCACTGCCTTTTTCGCGCGCTCAACGCTCTATCGTTTATCAACGGGCCAAACAGCAAATTGACAAGCGCCCCTTCGGAACGATTAAAAATGTATACAGCGACGATTACGAGTGGGTTAATCATTCAATGATGCCCAGTCATATTCCCGACCGCAATTTCCGGATTACAGTCGGGCAGGGGCAGTGCGCGCAGCCCTATGACCTCTCGGTGTTCAACATTTCTGCAATGAGCTTCGGGGCGCTATCGGCCAACGCCATCCGTGCACTCAATCGCGGAGCCAAGGCAGGTGGTTTTGCCCATGACACGGGAGAGGGCGGAATCAGTCGCTATCATCTGGAGTTTGGCGGCGATCTGATCTGGAATATCGGCTCCGGTTACTTTGGCTGCCGGGATGAAAATGGGCACTTTTCTGATGAGGCATTTGCTCAGAAAGCGACCCTGCCCAATGTCAAAATGATTGAAATCAAACTGTCGCAGGGGGCCAAACCCGGACATGGCGGTATCCTGCCCGGCGCGAAAGTTACCGCTGAAATTGCCGAGGCACGTGGCGTGACGGCGGGCGTAGAATGCGATTCGCCGGCAACGCATTCAGCGTTCAGCACGCCGGTTGAACTGTTGCAGTTTGTCCAGCACCTGCGCACGCTCTCCGGTGGCAAGCCGGTTGGCTTCAAGCTGTGTGTCGGCCATCCCTGGGAGTGGTTTGGCATCGTCAAGGCCATGCTGGAAACCGATATCACGCCGGACTTTATCGTTGTGGATGGTTCCGAGGGCGGGACCGGCGCTGCGCCTGTGGAGTTCGTTGATCATATGGGCGTACCGCTTAAAGAAGCGCTGCGCCTGGTGCACAATGCGCTGGTTGGTGCGGGATTGCGTGAGCGCATTAAAATCGGCGCATCGGGAAAAATTATTTCCGCCTTTGATATGCTCAGAACCCTGGCGCTTGGTGCAGACTGGTGTAACAGTGCGCGTGGGTTCATGTTTGCGGTGGGATGCATTCAGGCGCAAGCCTGTCATACCGGTAAATGTCCATCCGGCGTCGCTACTCAGGATCCGTCCCGACAGCGGGCCATTGTTGTGCCGGACAAGGCAGACCGGGTCGCTCATTTTCATCGCAACACCGTGCATGCTCTGGCCGAACTGCTCCAGGCTGCAGGACTGACGCATCCCCAGCAACTGCGGGCGCATCATGTCGCGCGGCGCATATCCAGTTCTGAGGTGAAAGTGCTATCGGCGATTTATCCGGAGCTGGAAAAGGGCGATTTGCTCAAAGGCAATTATCGCCTGAAGATTTTCGAGATCTGCTGGCCGCTGGCGCAGGCGCATTCCTTTCAGCCTGCACGTGCGGTTGATCTGATGGCCAGCGAGATGAACACGGGTTATCAGGACAGTGAAAAGCCTGCAGAAAAGGATTTATCGGTGAATAAGGTATTGCAACCGTTATAGAGCACCGGGGTTGCCTTGCACCTTGAGCTTAACAGTACAAGGCAGTCACGCTTTATGCGTGACGCCTTGCTGATACGGGATGCATGCCTTGCAGTCGGGCAGCGTGACAGGCGAACCTGCTGCTTATTGCGCTGCAGGCCTGGCGGGGTTATTGGGGGCTGCAGGTGCTGCGGGAGTTGCTGGTGCTGTCCGTTCCAGTTTTTCGCAGTTTGCCGTAAAGTCCTTGATGAAGCGACCTTTTTCCGCAATTTTGTCTTTTGGGGTAGACCACAGCAGCCCTACAAACTCAATAAATGAGGAGACGCGTTCATCCGGAATGGACGCGTTATTGCTGACTGCATCGTTGGCTTCATCCTGTGTTTTACCATTGACGCGCATGTCGTAGAGTGTGCCAATGATTTTGCCGGCATCGGTGCAGGTCAACGTGTCTGGTGCGCTATCACTACTGGCGTCATCTCCCTGCGCGTTTTGATAGGGATCTTCCTGCTTCTGCGGCGGAGCAGGTTGAGGAGGTGGCTGATGCAGATCAGATTGCTGGGGTGTTTCGACATCGTCGTCATTGAAAATTGTTGTCTCAATAATCTTCCATGCACCAAAGGCAATGGCTGCTGCAACCAGCAGCAAAATGAGCAACTTTATGAACGATTTCATGTATATCCTTACGCTTGTGAACGGGGTACGAACCACCGTTCCTGACTATGACGAATCAATATACTATAACTTATTTGTGGCAGTCAGAAAATTCAGTAACCGATAAACATATTTACCAAATCATACGGGCATCCGACAGCGCCACGGCAGGTGCTGGAATTGTCACAATTTACCCGTTTCGCAGGCAAATAAGTGGCTGACAGCCGCACGCCGCAGATCAGTGCTGCGGGTGTTGAATCGAGTATTGCACCAGCTGTTTTAGGGCATTGTCGGCAGTTGCGGTTGCCGCAAGTCGATCGCTGCCATTGCAGACCTGTCAGGCTAGGATATTTACCCGCAAGATCACGGCCTGGGTGGCGCAAACGACACAAATGATACAAATTACACCAGCGACAAGTGGGAGGCGTTGTGCCCGAGTGCCTAACGGTCTGCCAGCAATTGTGGGCAACGGTGGTCTTGAAAGTCGCCTTCTGCAGACGCCCCGGGGTGGTGGGTTGCAAATAGCACAAATCGCTGTTCAGACAGAGGATATAAGGCCAGACTCACATTAGCCATATCTTGTCGCGCGTGAGCAAGCGAGGCGATGGTCAATGCAATGGCACCACGCTGCTCAAGCTCGTTTAGAGACAGGGTTCGAGCCTGGTATGCGTGGCCATTGATACCGCCGGGCACCGGGCGCCACTGCGAGTCCCATTGTGATTGCAAGCCAAGCAGGCGCTCACGCAGAGCGGGGCGGATACAGGATATGTGGATGTGCAGATGATTCTGGCTGCGGCCCGACTTTGAATTGACGGTAAAGGAATAGTCTCGCACTGCGATGGCGCTGCCCAGCAATCGATCCATATAATGGCGGGCGTGCCATGCTTGTGCAAAATACGGCGTGCTGCCTGCGCTCAGCAGCGCAGGATCTTCCAGACCCGTCACGCGCCGGGTGGGCATATGCAAATACTGCAGGGGGCCGTTTTTATCCTTGAAGATGACGTAGCCATTGTCCATATCAACTTTGATGCACGGCAGCGGCGGATTCTTGCCAGCCAGCTGATTGGGGACGCATTGGTCATGCACAAAATGCCATAGTATGTCGCCGCGCGCCACCTGTCTGGTGGGCACTGCCGCCTTGGGTT
>JBEBTQ010000208.1:0-6208 GCA_040393685.1 Advenella kashmirensis
GACTCATGCGATTGATATTCTGAGTGCTCTTCGAGAGCGGGGGCTGAGCAGAATGGGAAACGTAAGCGTATTCTACATGGCGGGGGCACAAATTCCCCGAGAAGTTGCCCAGAAGTTTCTGGATATCGGCGTCAAGCCTCAGAATGTATACGGAATGACTGAGAATGGCTCGCACCAGTATACGCTACCGTCTGACGACAGCAATACGATCGTATCTACTTGCGGACGGGCGTGCAAGGGATACGAGATTCGCATCTTTGAACAAGAAAATCCAGACGTTGAAGCCAAACCAGGTGAGATCGGCGAAATTGGTGGAAAAGGAGCGCTATTGACGCTCGGATACTATGACAATCAGGATGCAACTGAGAGTTCATTCAATTCATCGGGCTGGTTCCTGAGCGGCGATCTTGGGAGAATTGACGACAAGGGCTGTTTACATGTAATTGGTCGTAAAAAAGACCTGATCATTCGCGGTGGTCACAACATTTATCCCTCACAGATCGAAGAGCTTGCTCATCAGCATCCAGCTGTTTTGAAATCAGCGGCGTTTCCAGTTTCAGACTCAAGATTGGGAGAGAAGGTATGTCTCGCGATCATTGCCGAGGCAGGCACAACACTTGATGCTCAAGAAGTACTGTGGCATTTGCACAGTGCCGGACTATCCAAATACGACATGCCCGAGTATTACCTGCAAATGGAAACTTTCCCGCTGACACCCAGCGGAAAGATTCTTAAACGCGAGTTGGTCCGTTGGCAACAGGAAGGACGAATCCAGCCGCAAGCTGTCCGTTGGAAACATGGCTTATTGTCTAAAAACGAAGGAGTATCGGCATGACCATCGTGTTGGAATACTTAGATCAATTCGCGCATATCAAGCTGTCTCGACCGAAATCCTTGAATGCGCTGAGTTTTCAGATTTTGAGAGAGTTGAAAGAGACTCTTGTACAGGTACAAGCCTCGGAGGCGCGCGGACTGATTGTTACCGGAGAAGGCGAAAAGGCATTTTGTGCCGGCGCAGACATCCCTGAGTTGATTGACCGACAATTGATGTCTGAACTAAAAGGAGCTGAACTTGGTCAGTCCGTTTTTGAGGCAGTTGCCCAGTTGAAAATTCCTTCCGTGGCGGTCATTCAAGGATACGCATTCGGAGGCGGATTGGAACTGGCCCTCGCTTGTAACTTTCGGGTTGCGACAAAAAACGCCCGTGTTGGATTGCCAGAAGTCAAACTGGGCTTGATTCCAGGATACGGAGGCACGCAACGATTACCCCGACTAATCGGTGAAGGAAGAGCGCTGGAACTCATTATGACAGGGCGAACGGTTCACGCAGATGAAAGCGAGCGCATCGGCCTTGTAAACAAGATAGATAGTGAAGGCACGCCGCTGGAGATCGGCATCCGTTTTCTTGAACCCATGCTAAAGCATAGCCTTTGTGCTCTTTATTTCGCGCGAGAGGCCGTCATCCGTGGAATGCAGGGCAGTCTGACAGAAGGACTGAGAATGGAGCGTGACTTGTCAACGCTCGCTTATCGAAGCGACGATGCAACAGAAGGACTACACGCATTTATCGACAAACGAACTCCCGCTTTTAAGGATTGTTAAAACATGGCAAAAGAACTGATATTTGTCACAGGTGCCAGCCGCGGCATCGGAGCGATGATCTCATTGGTATTGGCCGAGCGGGGATTTGAAGTGGGATGCATATCACGATCAGGCAACCTACCCCAGATCGATAACGTTGCAACTAATGTCTTAGCTCGTTGGCATCCGGTCGCCTGTGACGTAATGGACGACGCAGCATTAGCTGCTGCCATAAAAGAATTACATCAGACATTGCAGGTCTCGGTCAGAGGTCTGGTCAATAACGCCGGCTTGCATACCGAGCAGCCTACAATCGATTTACCCATGGAGGAATTTCGCCGGCTCATGGATGTCAATGCGGTTTCTGTGTTACGAACAAGTCAAATAATTTATCCGCTGCTTAAGGAAAATGGCGGTGGTTTGATCGTGAATATTGGCTCATTTTTTGACAAGCTTGGTGTCAAACGCAATGTGTCATATTGTGCCTCCAAAGCGGCAGTAGGCGCCATTACACGCTGTCTTGCGGTCGAGTGGGCCAGGGACTCGATTCAGGTCATGAATGTTGCACCAGGCTACATAGCAACGGACCTGAATCGCGAAACGATGGCCAGTGGCCCCTTACGTGCTTATCTGGAAAAGCGCATTCCACGCAAGAACCCTGGCGAGGCCAGGAATGTCGCTGCTCTTGTAGCGTCGTTGTTCCAGGATGGAATGGAATTCCTAAGTGGGGAAACCATCTATCTGGATGGTGCTCAGAGCGTGGCAGTCTGAAATCCAGGCTACAAAACGAAAACAAAGGAGTTGGTGTGAATATTTTGGATCGGATTGACGAAAGATTATCCTGGTCAGACGAAGAAAGAATGTTGCTGGAATCGGTGCAATCATTATGTCATACGGTTATTGAACCCAATGCAGCTGCCTATGACAAAAAAAGTGAATTCCCTTGGGACAATATTCGCCGAATTAACGAGCTGGGATTGAACGCAATGTTTATCCCCGAAGAATATGGAGGCGTACCACTTTCATATCGCTGTTATCTGGCATGTGTGCGGACGATCTCGAAGGCTTGCGCATCAACGGGAATTATCTGGGCCACAAATTTTCATGCTATCAAACCGGTAATTCAATTTGGTTCAGACGTATTGAAATCCGTGGTTTTACCTCGCATGGCAGAAGGGGGGCTAGCATCCCTAGTAATTACCGAACCGTCAGCTGGATCGGACGCAACAGGGATGAAAACTCAATTCAAGGAAGACGGTGATCATATTGTTGTCAATGGTCAGAAAATTTTCATCAGCAATGGAGATGTGGCCGACTTTTACGTTGTATTCGGAAAATGGGCCAGCGTTGATAACGCGAGGGATGCAATCAGTGCAGTTGTTATTGAAAAGGGAACTCCTGGCCTCACAGTGACAGGTACCGAACACAAAATGGGCACAAGAGCGTCCGGTACCGCAACGCTGTCATTCGAAGGCTTGAGAATATCTAAAGATTACCTTCTGGCACCTGCCGGAAAGGGGTTGTCGGTGCTGCTGACATCACTGAACAAATCGCGCCCAAGCGTGGCTGCACACGCATTGGGTATCGCGCGAGCGGCATTCGAAGATTCCATAGCATACATAAATGACCGTCGCCAATCCAATCAGCGCATTCTTGAGTTTCAGGGGATACAGTTCATGATTGCCGACCTCGCTGCAGAACTGGCCGTTTGCGAGCGATGGCTATGGCATGTAGGTCAGCTCGTTGACGATAATGTCGACGATTTGGGGATTGAAGCCTCAATACTCAAACTGAAAGCGACCGATCTGGCTATGAGAATGACCACAGAGGCGGTTCAATTGCACGGTGGCTATGGTTATTGTCAAGACTTCCGCGCAGAAAGGCTCATGCGCGATGCCAAGATCACTCAGATCTGGGAAGGCACCAATCAGATTCATCGACAATTGATTGGCCGCAGCTTTTTAAAGAAGGAAAAGAAATGAGCGAAATCAAAACAGTAGGGATTGTCGGTAGTGGCACAATGGGCACCGGAATTGCAATTGTAATTGCGCGTGCTGGATACAAGACAATTGTCGCGGATACTCGTACAGATGCGTTGGAGCACGCACGCCAGCAAGCGACAGCATTTCTGCAAAAATCCGTTGCACGTGGGAAGCTAAAGGAAGGGCAGGATCTCGAGATAATGCAAAATTGGAATGGCACGACCAAACTTGAGGATTTGGCCGAATGCGATTTGGTTATCGAGGCCGTATTTGAAGATCTGAAAGTCAAGCATGATCTATTTACCCGACTCAACGGTATCTGTCCCGCCCACACCCTTTTTGCGTCAAATACCTCGACGATATCGATTACAGAAATTGCAGGTGGCAGTGGTCGTCCTGACAAGGTCGCAGGCATGCATTTTTGCCTACCCG
This sequence comes from Advenella kashmirensis, assembly GCA_040393685.1. Classification (GTDB taxonomy): domain Bacteria; phylum Pseudomonadota; class Gammaproteobacteria; order Burkholderiales; family Burkholderiaceae_B; genus Advenella; species Advenella kashmirensis_C. The sequence continues at coordinate 3,996 of JBEBTQ010000208.1, forward strand.
CACAATTGATGAAGCTGATAGAAATGTCGCCCGGACTGGTCACATCGGAAGAGACATTTAATACTCTCTGGCGGTTTGCGGAAGATTTGGGACAGAAACCGGTGAAAACGCGAGATACACCTGGGTTTATTTTGAACTATTTCCTCATTCCGTGGCACAACGATGTCATCAATATGGTTGATCAAGGTGTTGCTGAAGCGATCGATATCGACATTGCCGTTAAAACCGCGCTGGGGTATCCATTAGGTCCACTGGAACTGCTCGATATGGTTGGTATGGACACGCAGAAACTCTTGGCCGAAGCGATGTTCGGACTGACAAACGAGCCGCGAGCTGCATGCCCTTCGCTGGTCAAACGCATGATTGGTGCAGGTAAACTCGGACGTAAGTCCGGAGCTGGATTCCACACTTATCAGACCAACAAAATATTTGGAGCATAGCCCAATGAGCTTTCAGATTTTTAAGCGCGGCGAAAGCCAGTCGTTCCCGAAAAGCCATCAGTTTCTGGAAAATTCACAGACCCAAGGAGAAGGACTGGTATTTATAGGCAAAGAGGCGAACGAACTCTGGAACGAAAAGTCGGATAACATCCGCGCAGCCTCATTTGTTGCGATTGAACTCGGAATGGAATGCCTGGGCGAACATATCGGCGATGATGACGGGCCACCCAATGTGGTCGGATTTTCCCGGTTTCGCCTGGGGGATGATGACCCTACGCCGTTAGTGGAGCTTGTGAAAAAGCCATACACGGATGAAACTGCTATCGCTGCGGCCCGTCAGGCATTTGAGAGCGCGGGCCTGACCGTTGCAGTTTGCAATGACTTCACAGGCCGCATTCTGAACCGGTTGTTGCGTCCCTATTACAACGCGGCATTGCGCCGCCTTGATGAGGGATTGGCCACCGCTGCAGATTTGGATAAGACCTTATGTCTGGGTCTTGGCTATCCAGAAGGCCCCATTTCATTGCTGACGCGTACTGGTTTACATCATCACTATGAAATTTCCAGGGAATTGTTTGAGACTCTAGGTCAGGAAGCCTATGTGCCAGCCCGCCGCGCGCGAGTGGCCTGGGTGCGACACAATCGGAGTGAAAATGGTACAACCACTTGAAGGAATCCGGGTTCTCGATTTGAGTACCCTATTACCAGGACCAATGTGCACACTGATGTTGGCAGAAGCTGGGGCAGATGTAATCAAACTGGAGCGGGCAAGTGGCGATGAGATGCGCAACTACGCCCCCAAATTTGGCGACGACAGCGTCAATTTCGTACTGCTCAATCGCGGCAAACGATCTATCTGTATGGATTTGAAGGACAAGGAGGATCGCGCAATTATCCTTGACCTGATCAAAAATATCGATGTGTTGGTCGAACAGTTTCGACCCGGCGTTATGCAGCGTCTTGGTCTGGACTACACATCACTGGCAAAGATCAATCCTGGGCTGATTTACTGTTCTATTACAGCTTACGGCCAGTTTGGGCCTAAAGCACACAAAGCAGCACACGATCTGAATTTTCAGGCAGAGACCGGCATGCTTGCTCTTACTACAGATTCGCAAGGTGCTCCATCAGTGCCAACAACACTCACCGGGGACCTGGCAGCAGGTGCCTATCCGGCCATTATCAACATTCTTTTGGCGCTGCGCCAGCGCGATCTCGACGGAAAAGGGCAACATCTGGATATTTCCATGACTGATAATCTCTTTACGCTTATGTATTGGGGCTTGGGGAATGGGTGGACAAAAAATGACTGGCCCAGGCCAAATAATGATTTGGTCACGGGAGGTTCATTGCGCTATGGAATTTATAAAACTGCCGATAGCAAATTTCTGTCGGTGGCGCCTTTGGAAGACAAATTCTGGAAGCGCTTTGTTGATTTGATCGGTTTGCCAGAGATAGCAGAAGAAAAGGACGAGAATTTCGCGAAAGACACACTCTCCCAAAGAATTCTGTCGCAAACCGCAACTTACTGGATGGATCGCCTGGAGAACGAAGACGTATGTGTATCGGTGATCGTTGACCTGGAGCAGGCAGTTAAAGATCCTCATTTCCAGGAAAGGGGGCTATTCGAATCCAAAGTGATTAACAAGAAAGGACAAAAAATGACTGCACTACCAGTGCCAGTGTGTCCTCAATTTCGATCCGATACAGCACATAAAAGTTCTCCTGGTCTGGGAGAACATACTGACGTCATACTCGAATCCTGTTCAACTC
>JBEBTQ010000209.1:0-6192 GCA_040393685.1 Advenella kashmirensis
AGTATTTCACCAGAGGGCGTGTCTGATTGCGGTAGACTTCAAGCCGTTTTCTGACCGTTTCTTCCTGGTCGTCGTCACGCTGAACCAGAGTTTCGCCGGTCACATCATCTTTGCCTTCCACTTTGGGCGGGTTGAAGCGCAAATGGTAGGTGCGGCCGCTGGCCGGATGCACGCGGCGTCCGCTCATGCGTTCGATAATGTCGTCTTCAGGAACGTCGATTTCAATGACATAGTCAAGGCCGATATCTGCATTTTTCAGGGCATCTGCCTGAGGAATGGTGCGGGGGAAGCCGTCAAAAAGGTAACCCTTTTTACAGTCGTCTGCCTGCAGGCGGTCCTTAACGAGGCGGATGATGATGTCATCTGACACCAGTCCGCCGTTGTCCATGACTTTTTTTGCTTCAAGGCCCACAGGGGTTTGAGCTTTGACAGCCGCACGCAACATGTCGCCCGTGGAAATTTGCGGAATACCGTATTTCCGGGTAATGAATGTTGCCTGAGTGCCTTTGCCTGCGCCTGGTGGCCCTAACAAAATGAGACGCATGGATCCCTCCTGGATGTTGTTATTTGGTACTAACGGAATGCTATTTTATATGATGCATTGCAAAATTAAGGCGAGCGGCGAAAAAAATCACGAACTCGATCAAGATCTTCCTGCGTATCCACGCCTGGCATGGGTGCGCCGGCGGTGATTGCCACATGAATGCGGAATCCGTGTTCCAGCGCACGTAGCTGCTCAAGGGATTCAAACGCTTCCAGTGGCCCCTGGGTAAGGGTAGGAAAAATTTTCAGGAACCCGCTACGATAAGCGTATAACCCGATATGATGCAATGCGGGAAAACCTGTAGGCAGGGTAGTTGCCGCGAGCTGCTGCGGGTTGTCTGCCATCGTGAAATGGTTACGTGCCCACGGTATGGGGGCACGCGAAAAATACAGCGCGTACTGGTCCTGAGTACACGTAACCTTGACAATATTCGGATTGAAAAAATCTGCCGCATCGGCTAACGGATAGGCGCAGGTGGATATAGCTGCTGCCGCGTTGCTCTGAAGATCAGCCGCTGCCTGATTGATGATATCGGATTCGATCAGCGGCTCATCACCTTGTACATTGACGATAATCTGCTCGTCTGCAAGGCCAAGCTGCGACACGACTTCGGCAAGCCTGTCTGTCCCCGAGGGGTGGTCCTGACGCGTCATGAGTACAGAACAGCCGTGTTCAGTTGCCACGCTGGCGATGGTCTGATCATCTGTAGCAATATAGACCTGGTCCGCTTCTGACCGGGCAGCCTGCCTGGCGGTTCGAACCACCATGGGAACGCCATCGATATCGGCAAGCATCTTGCCTGGCAGGCGCGTTGATGCAGCGCGTGCGGGCACGATAACAATGAAACCCTTCATGATCAGTGCTTGCTGTTTACGGAGGGTTCGCCTGGGGTTTTTGCCTGATTCAAAGAACGGGCTTCTTCCTGCAGCATGACTGGGATGCCGTTTTTAATGGGAAAGGCAAGTTTGTCATACTGACAGATCAGCTCTTGCTGGCTTTGGTCGTGGCGCAGGGGACTGCTGCACAGTGGGCAGACAAGTAGCTTGAGAAAATGTGAGTCCATGTTGAAAAGGCGAAAGTCTGTTGAATGGATCAGTATAACGGCAAAGATTCGAGTTTTTGAGCGATCTCGTCGAAAAAATTGCCATCGGAAAACCGAGGGGACACCGCAACGGCCCACAGACGATCGTCCTGCAGGTTGCGGCACTTGGCAGCATCCTTGGTCGTCATCAGAATGGCGTCAGCCTGGATACCGGCCAGTTCTTCCTCCGAGAAGGGATGGTGGTCGGGAAAGGCAATTGTCTTGCGGACCGTGATTCCGGCGTGCTCAAGTGTTCTGAAAAAGCGGGGAGGGTGACCAATCCCTGCAATTGCAACGATGTTCGTGCTGCGGTGGCGCTCCAGCCAGGCAGCCGGATCCAGCGCATGGCCCGATTTCAGGTGAATGATTTGTGTGGGGATCAGCTGCATCACGATCCGTCGCGGTCCGGATTGTGATTCCGGTTGTCGTCCGGCAGCGTCAGTGCCGGGAGCGACCAGAGAAACATCATTCGATGCGTTGCTTATCAGGTAGTCTATCGTCTTCAGGCGTGAGGGCGGTTCACGCAAGGGACCGGCAGGAAGCAAACGTGCGTTTCCCACACCGCGCGCATCCTGAATCACAATTTCAATATCGCGGGCCAGCGCCAGATGCTGCAGGCCATCATCGGCAATAATGACAGTGGTTTCGGGGTAATGTTGCAGCAGACATTGTGCTGCGCGGGTTCTGTCCGGGTGAACGGCTACGGGCGCTGCCGTGGCGAGCATGGCAGGCTCATCGCCGATTTCTGCGGCCGCAGCGTTCGCACCATACGCATGGCGAGGTTGCGGACCAATGTTGACACCGTAGCCCCGGCTGATGACGCCTGGCTGCCAGCCGCGTTCACGCAGGGCGGCAATAAGCGCCAGAACAAAGGGGGTTTTTCCGGTTCCGCCAACAAAGATATTGCCCACCACGATCACCGGGACCGGAAGGCGGTTCTGTTTTTTCAGGCCGCTGGCATATAGTCCGCGCTTGATCCGGACAACAAGAGCGGTGAGCCAGGACAGTGGCAGCAACAGGTTGGAGAGCCAGCCACCCGCCAGCCACTGGGTCTGCAGTGTCTGAATCAGGCCCGACTGTTTTTTCAATTCCATGCAGGACTTTACCGAAAACACCCTGTCGGTTCCGACGCGGGTATGACAAAATGACTGTCATTATCGCATCAAACAGACTGAGACATTAACGCAAATAGCGGTCCGGCATCATCGATTCGTTAATCGAACTAAGGATCGAAACCGGCAAATGTAACTACCCACATTTTCTGTGGATAATTCTGTTAATAAGATGCTGTAATGGCATATCTGCACACGTAGCGCGCTTGTTTGCTTAATGATTGTGCAATTTTTCTGAAATATTTTATATCCTTATAAATCAATGAGATATGAGATATTTGTGAGAATTCAAATCAGAAATGCATTGTAATAGGCCGAAAAAATGTGCAGGGCCTTGATTTTTTATTTTTGTGGACAGTTTGGAATCTGAATTTTGGAAAATCCGGAAATTAACAGCGTATTGTCAAGCGAAAAAATGTTATCCGTCGCACAGCTCAATCGCCGGGTCAGTCGGCTGCTGGAAGAGGGAGTGCCTACCCTTTGGGTGACAGGGGAAGTGTCCAATTTCGTCCGGGCGTCGTCAGGTCATTGGTATTTCACATTAAAAGATGATCGTGCCTCGGTGCGGGCGGTCATGTTTCGCGGCAGGACGGCACTGCTGGATTTCGTCCCGGCTTCGGGTGACCGTATCGACGTGCGTGCGCGCGTCACGCTGTACGAACCCCGCGGGGACTATCAACTGCAGGTGGAGTCGCTGCGTCGCGCGGGGCAGGGCAACCTCTATGAGGCGTTTCTCGCCATTCGCGCCCGTTTGCAGGAAGAAGGGCTGCTGGACGCGTCCCGGAAGAAGCCTCTGCCCGCATTTCCCCGCAAGATAGGGGTGATCACTTCACTGGGCGCTGCGGCACTGCATGATGTACTGACAGCGCTCACGCGCAGGGCACCTCATGTGTCTATCGTCATCTATCCCACAGCCGTGCAGGGTCGCGAAGCGGCCGGCGAAATCATGAATGCCCTGGCGCACGCGCAGATGCGCAATGAGATCGACGTGCTTCTGCTGGTGCGCGGCGGCGGAAGCATGGAAGATTTATGGAGTTTCAACGATGAGGCCCTGGCCCGTCTGATTGCAGCCAGCCGTATTCCGGTGATTTCAGGTGTGGGTCATGAAACGGACTTCACGATTGCCGACTTCGTGGCTGATCTGCGGGCGCCGACACCGACGGCGGCAGCAGAAATGGCGTGTCGTCCCAGACGTGATCTGCTCGCGGAGGTCTCTGCGCTGACCGACAGACTTTCGCGCCATCAGCAACGCATGCTGGAAAATCTGGCCTTGCGTCTGGATCGGCTGTCGGGACGTCTGGTTTCGCCGGCGCAAAAGATCCGCTCTGATCGTACGACGGTGGTGCACGCCTTGCGTCAGCTGGATGCGAGTCAGCGGACATATCTCACTGGCCAGCGTAACCGGCTCACGCTGCTCGTTCAGGCACTGGAGCATGGCAGACCGCAGACAACGCAGGGGCAGAACCGCGTTGCCGCGCTGCTAGCGCGACTGGATCGGGCGATGGACAGAGTCATGAGCCAGACGACCCGACGTTACGAACGAGTGCATACACAATTTGAAACCATCAACCCTCGTGCTGTACTCGGCCGCGGCTACGCTATTGTCTACGATGAGAGCGGCCAGGTGCAGCGCGATCCCGCCGATTTGCATGAAGGTCAGGCGCTCACGCTGGAGCTTGAGAAAGGTACGCAGCGGGCAAGGGTCATTGCAAATCGCCCCTAGAAATTAAGGTATCATCTAAGTACTTTTTACTTTTAAAAGGAGATCTACATGGCACACAGCTTACCTCCACTTCCTTACGAAATGGATGCACTCGCACCAACAATTTCCAAAGAAACGCTTGAATATCATTATGGCAAACATCATAAAGCCTATGTAGACAAGCTCAATGAACTGATTCCAGGCACAGAGTTCGAAAATGCAAGCCTGGAAGAGACAGTCAAGAAATCTGAAGGCGTGATGTTCAATCAGGCCGCCCAGATCTGGAACCACACGTTCTACTGGAACAGCCTGACACCCAACGGCAGCGAGCCTTCAGGTGCGGTTCTCGAAGGCATCAACAAAAAATGGGGCAGCGTTGACAAATTCAAGGAAGAGTTCAACAAATCAGCCGCCGGCAACTTTGGTTCAGGCTGGACATGGCTGGTGAAGAAGTCCGACGGTTCCCTGGATATCGTCAACACAAGCAATGCCAAAACACCGCTGACCACAGACGACGTGCCTCTGCTTACCTGTGATGTCTGGGAGCATGCGTACTATATCGATTATCGTAACGCACGCCCCAAATATCTGGAATCTTTCTGGAAACTGGCCAACTGGGAATTTGCGAACAAAAACCTGGGTTAAGGCCTTTGTTGATGCCAGTCATGGCTCAATGATAAATACCGCCGGTGCATTCTGACCGGCGGTATTTTTTTGTAGATCAATTGGCTCAGAATCGCGCTTTGGTCCCCGGTTTCTTCAGAGACTGTAGTGGCATGACGGCGAGCCAGAGCTTGCGCAGTGCTCTCTGGCTGACGTTATGAGCGTCAGATCACCGCATGCATTGATTTACGATACTGACGATCTCTGGTGCGCTGCCTTCAGCGACGCGCAATACAACGCGCGAGCCCGAGTTTGAATCGATGCTTCGCGGTGCCACGCTGATTTTCGCCAGGGGTTTATCAGGTCCGGGAATGCCGCCGAAATAATGATCGGCATCGGACATTTTCAAATGCGCCGCAGGAAACGGGCCGCGCCATTGGTCAATAATGCATTTGGAGAGCAGTTTGGGCTGCACATCAGAGTTTCGCTCAATGGCAGGCTTCTGATATTCAGGCATCGAGATACCGGCGCACGCCGAGAGAACTCCCAGACTGCTTGCAAGCAGGATGGTCCGGATCGCTTTCATAAATAACCTTTTACTGTGGAATTTCTGGTTCGCCGTCTCTTGCGCTCGGCAGAGAGGAAGGCGTGACAGCCTGGATATTATCACCGACTCGTACCCCGTGGCTACGGAACCAGTTCCGATTCATTTCCAGCGCATAGCGCGCATTCGAACCGGAACAGTGGTTGTCTTCACTCATTGGCTGCATCTCGTCCAGCGCAACAATGGTGCCCTGGGCATCCATAAAGGCAATCGAAAGGGGAATCAGGGTGTTTTTCATCCAGAAACAGCGCGGCTGATCGTCGGGAAACACAAAGAGCATGCCATGAGAGGCATCCATCTTTTTTCGGTTCATGAGACCGGTAGCACGTCGGGCTTCATTGTCGGCGATCTCGACAGCAATGATGTGACGGTCAAAGCGCAGCGTTGCGGTGGAAAGGGTGGATTCAGATGCGAAAACGCGGGCTGCAGCCATCCTTTGACCGGCCGGAAGGCCTGCCAGAACAGCGCAGCCCGCAATCAGCGTAAAACGCAGGAACCTTGATGCGGACAGGGACATACGTACAGCCTGTAAAAATACAGACTATG
>JBEBTQ010000210.1:0-6159 GCA_040393685.1 Advenella kashmirensis
TGATGGCAATGAGTGCCGCCAAGGCCGGTCCCGCAATCGAGGCCGGCAAGGAAACGGTCACACTGTCGATGGAGGGAGTGATCTTTTTGTTGCCCAAATAAAGATCACAATACCGAGTACGATCATGGGCAGTGACAGCCACTGACCCATGGACAGGCCCAGACTCAGCGTCCCCAGGAAGCTGTCCGGCTCGCGTGTGTATTCCACCAGGAAGCGGGCAATACCGTATCCCGCCAGGAATACACCGCTGGTCTGACCGACCCAGCGCTTTTTCGAAGAAAACAGCCAGACGACCGCAAACAGGATCACCCCTTCCGCCAGCATTTCGTAAATTTGCGAAGGGTGCCGGGGAATGGGACCGCCCTGAGGGAAAATCATGGCCCAGGGTACATCTGTGGGCCGACCCCATAATTCACCGTTAATGAAATTGCCGATCCGGCCCATTGCAAGTCCCGGTGGTACCAGGGGGGCGATGAAATCGGCAACTTCAAAGAAGGTGAGGCCGCGCTTGCGGGCAAACAGGAACATCACCACCAGTACGCCGATCAGACCGCCATGGAATGACATGCCGCCGTCCCACACGTAAAAGATATGCAGCGGATTGGAGAAGTAATAGCCGGGCTGGTAGAACAGGACATAACCCAGTCGTCCGCCCAGCACCACACCCATGACGCCATAGAAAATCAGATCCTCGAACTGCGATACCGTCAGGCGGATTTTGCCCTGGCTGATACGGTATTTGCCAAGAATCCAGAGCAGGGCAAAGGCAACCACATACATCAGCCCATACCAGTGGATCTTCAGCGGGCCGATTTCAAGTGCAATCGGATTGAATTGGGGGTAAGCGATCATAAGAACCAAAATGCGACAGTGAAGTCGAAAGTATAAAGGGGCAACCTATGCTTTGTGTGCTCTCGGGTAAAATAAGTTCAAAGTTAATCGTTAAATTTTCAAAGGGTTATTGTCGTGTCAGTCCAATCTATTGCTGCCTGTTTGCTGTTGCTCGTCTGTGGTCTGACCGTCGCTCAGGCACAGAGCCTTGCAGATGGCCCGCAACTGGCCAAAGACAACATCTGCATGGGCTGTCATCAGGTAGACAGGACACGCGTCGGGCCGCCGTTTGTTGCGGTGGCTGCTCGCTACAGCAAGGGTGGAGAACAGATGGTGGACTATCTGGCCAACAGCATACAGAAGGGCGGGCGCGGACGCTGGGGCGCCGTCCCCATGCCGGCGCAGCCGCAAGTTACCGAAGAGGAGGCGCGCGGGCTGGCCGTCTGGATTCTGTCTCTTTCCAAAGCAGAAAAGCCATAAGTGTCGCAGCGGTGGCGCTGCGCTGGCGGAACCTCTAAAATCAGGCTATTCACAAGGAGAGTATTTTGACTGAAACCACGATTCTCGGCAGCGGCTGTTTCTGGTGTTCCGAAGCGGTCTTCCAGCAACTGCGTGGCGTCATTTCCGTGCAATCGGGATACAGCGGTGGCCACGTTGAAAACCCCAGCTACGAACAGGTGTGTGGCAAAGACACGGGACATATCGAAGTGGTCAAAATTGAATTTGATCCGACCGTAATTGGTTTTGAAGACCTGTTGCAGATATTCTTTGACACACATGACCCTACAACGCCTGACCGGCAGGGCAATGATGTCGGTCCGCAGTACGCTTCCGCGATCTTCTGGCAAACCGAAGAGCAAAAGGCCATTGCCCAGCGCGTCATCAAAGAACGCCAGGCCGAATTTGCCGATCCCATCGTCACACGCCTACTGCCGCCAGCGACATTCTGGCCTGCAGAGGCGTACCACGACGATTATTTCAAGCTGCATCCCAACCAGTCCTACTGCGCCTTTGTTATTTCTCCAAAGGTAGAGAAATTCAGGAAACACCACGCAGAGAAACTGCAGGAACAGAAATAGTATTCTGCCAGGTGTAGAAAACGTTTCGACAAAAAGGCTGCCAATGAAGTGAGATGGGGTGCGGGAAAATAGCCGCACAATTTAGATGCCCAGTGTATACGCGCAATACCAGGCGGGCAGGTTAATGAGAAAGATGATTCGGAAAGCCCATAAGAAATAGGCGGGCGATAAACAAAGGGCGGGATTATCCCGCCCTTTTGACTTTTCAGAAACAGGCAATCCCGTCTGAGAACCGCCTATTCGACTGCGCGAACCACGCCTCGGCGCATCTGATCCAGTTCTATGGATTCGAAAAGAGCTTTGAAGTTACCTTCGCCAAAACCCTCGTTGCCCTTGCGCTGAATAATCTCAAAGAAAATCGGGCCGATCTGATTTTCGGTGAAAATCTGCAGCAGCAGATCGTTATCCGGTCCGCCATCCAGAAGAATGCGGTTTTTCTTGAGTCGATCCACATCTTCGCCATGGTTGGGCAGGCGTTTATCCAGCAGCTCGTAGTAGGTATCAGGTGTATCCAGGAAGCGCAGCTTGCGCTCACGCAAATTCTCGATGGTTTGGTAGATCGTACTGGTGCCCAATGCAATATGCTGGATGCCCTCACCACGGTACATATCCAGATATTCCTGAATCTGACCTTTTTCTTCTGTGCCTTCCTCGTTGATCGGAATACGAATCTTGCCGCAAGGAGACGTCATGGCCTTGGATTTGACGCCCGTGACCTTACCTTCAATATCAAAGTAGCGCACTTCGCGGAAATTGAACAGACGCTCGTAAAACTCGGCCCATTCAGCCATGCGGCCTTTATGCACGTTGTGGGTCAGGTGATCGATGATCTCCAGTCCTGCCCCTTTATAGTTCATATCTTCTTCGGCATTTGCGGGATCCAGCGCCACAAAATCCACATCATAAATACTGATGTCACCAATACCGCCGGCGCCGTTCTTGCCTTTCCAGCGATCCACCAGATAAATCAGCGAATCTCCAATACCCTTGATGGCTGGAATATTCAGCTCCATGGGGCCGCTGCCGGAGTCAAAACCCCAGGCGCCCAGCTCCAGCGCACGTTTATAGGCTGCTGTCGCATCATCCACACGAAATGCGATGGCACAGATAGAGGGGCCGTGCAGGCGCGCAAAACGCTGGGCAAAGGAATCTTTCTCTGCATTGATCAGAAAATTGATTTCGCCCTGGCGATACAGGGTCACGTCTTTATGACGATGCCGTGCAATGGCCTTGAAACCCAACGCTTCGAACACTTTTCCGAGTGCAACCGGATCGGGTGCGGTATATTCAACAAATTCAAAGCCATTGGTGCCCATTGGGTTTTCCCAAGGGGTGAATGAAGTTGCGGACATATTGCTTTGCTCCTGGTGATTGTTGTTCTGTAAAAGTTTTATTCTATGCAAAATGCCGGGGCAGGCGATTGCAAATAATGCTTTAAATATTAGATATCTGGCATTATTATTTTGATTCTGGATCTATTTGGGGAATATTATGTCAATAAATACACTCGATAAAACAGATCGTCAAATTCTGAACATATTGCAGAAGCAGGGTCGCCTGAGCAATCAGGACCTGGCCGACAAAGTCGCCCTCTCACCCAGCCCCTGTCTGCGGCGCGTCAAGCGCCTTGAAGAAGAAGGTTATATAAAAGGATACGCCGCCCAGGTGGATGCTGACAAGATTGGCCGCGGGCTGATTGCATTCGTTTCCATACGCCTGAACAAGCATAGCGGTTCAAGCCATGCGCCCATGCAGGATTTCAATCGTGATGTACAGCTCTGGCCGGAGGTCGTTGAATGCCACTCCATGTCTGGCGACATGGACTATCTGCTGCGCGTACAGGTACAGGACCTGGCCGCTTTCTCTGCTTTCGCCATGAATGTCCTGATGCAGCATCCCTCTGTGGTAGACATGCGCTCCAGCTTTGCGCTGGGTAAAATCAAGGAAAGCACCGCGCTGGCACTGTAACCGGGACAAGCTGAGGCCGACTGCCACGACCGTCAACAACTGTCATGTGTGAGCGAAAAAATAATCCATATTGAGCAAAGCTTTTCGCTGGACCCTTAATGCCGCAACAACGCTTCTACACTCTTAGCGATGGCCAAAACCGTTTTGTCCTGCCCGGCCGCAGCGGCAACGCTGAAGCCTACGGGACCAGTTCCGGGGGCGTGGCAGGGTACCGATATCGCGCAGCCATCCAGAAAATTGATATAAGTAGGGTTGCGCAGAATCAGTCCGTTGGTTTTGAAATAAACCGCTTCGTCTTTCAGCTCGGCAATAGTCGGTGCAACTACGGGAACGGTTGGCATGACCATGGCATCGAAGTTTGCCAGCTGTTGTGTGACGGCCTGAATCCAGGCGGCACGTCGCTGCAACAAATCAATATAGTCCGCGGCGGAGATGTCTTTACCGCGACGGATGCGTGAGACAACGCGCGGGTCGTATCCGTCGGCCTTGTCGGCAATCAGCTTTCTGTGCCACGCCCAGGCTTCTGCGGCAACCAGGCCGCCTTGGGCGTTGACCTCGGGCAGTTCATCAAACGGCGTCACTGCCTCATCAATAATCACGGCGCCCGCCGCGGAGAGTCGAGTCAGCGTTTCGGCATAGGTTGCCGACACATGATCATCCGCGCCGTCAAGTACCGCATTTGTAGGTGCCAGCAGTCGCAACCCCTTCAGGGAGCGGGCAACAACAGGTTCGTAGTCTTCACCACTGATGATGGCATCCAGTATTTCACAACATTCGACAGTCGCGGCCAGGGGACCGATGGCGTCCAGGGAGAACGATAGCGGCAGTACCCCTTTCTGAGACACACGTCTGGCGGTGGGTTTGAAACCTGTCAGTCCGCAAAGTGCCGACGGGATCCGGACAGAACCGCCTGTATCTGAACCAATCGCTGCCACCGCCATGCCATCTGTGATAGATACTGCGGCACCAGATGACGACCCGCCAGGTATGCGTCCTTCCGTTTCTGTGCGCTCCCATGGATTGCGGGGTGTGCCGTAATGAGGATTCACACCCAGTCCGGAGTAGGCGAACTCGGTCATATTGGTTGTGCCCGTAATCACCGCGCCCGCGTTGATCAGCCTTTGAACGATAACGGCATTGCGCTGCGCCACCGGCGCGTCACGCAGCACCACCGATCCCGAGGTGGTGGGCAGTCCCTGGATATCAAAAAGGTCTTTTACCGAAATCGGCAAACCATCAATGGGTGATCGCTTGATACCGGCGCCACGCAAAGTATCAGAGGCGTTGGCTGCGGCCAGTGCCTGATCATGAAATACGCGGGTGAACACCTTGGGACCTTCTCCTTCGCCGGCGCGTGTGAGCGCAGCTTGCGTCAGCTCTACAGAGGAGGTTTCAGCATTGTCCAGTTGGCGGGAAAGGGAAGACAGACTGGCAGGTGTAGGATGATTCATGACGTACGCAATATGACAAATGAAACTAAAAAAATAAGACTTCAACACTCAGACTTCAATGCTCAGCCTTAAATAATGAGCAGAGCATTATCTGACGATGGCCGGATGATCAGGCAACCACGGGTAGCGTTTCAACCTGGTAAGTATGACGCAAACTGCGGTTCTTGCGTGGATCATGCAGCTCCATCACAAATGTGGTGGAAGGACGAATGCCGCCAAGGGCACCCACGGTACCACAGATCATACCGTGCCCGTCCGGCAGGGTTTTCTGGTTGCCGGTATAACCCTCAATCAAATCCTGAGGCAGGCGCAGGCTATCCAGCGTGCCTTCCTGATACAGAACCTGCTCTCCATTTTCCTGGATCCATGAGCGAATAATCAGTTCGTCCCAGTATTCAGCTACGTCATCAAAGCGCCAGGCGCTTGTGCCCACTGGCTTGACGCAGGCCTGTTTGGATTCGGCTACACCATAGGCTTCCAGCTTGCGGTCTGTATGATCCGACGCAAGGCTCACATACATAACGCCATCCACGCTGAATACAAACACTTCAACTTCGCCAGATGACTCCTTGCCCAGCGCCTGTACATTGGCAGACTGGGTGAGTTGGTTACTGGCAACGCGATAGTAAAGCGGTACTGCGCTGGGGCGAGGCACGCCCAATGCTGCCAGCTCTTCAATATGATGTTCGATGGCTTTCATATCTCGTCCGGCCCAGCCAGCGATAATCAGGTTCTGAATATCCGCAACGACATTTGCCGATTTGTCATCGGCAAGAGAAAATTCCAGTTTCATAATAGACTCCGGTTAATACAAATGAAATACAGGCATG
>JBEBTQ010000211.1:0-6158 GCA_040393685.1 Advenella kashmirensis
ATGGAAATGGCCGGCGACAGGCCTTCTATCAGGTCAACGTCAGGTTTGTCCATCAGTTGCAGGAACTGCCGGGCGTAGGCCGACAGGCTTTCCACATAGCGGCGCTGGCCTTCTGCATACAGGGTATCAAAAGCAAGCGAAGACTTGCCCGAGCCGGACAAACCGGTAAGTACAACCAGTTTGTGCCGCGGCAGATCAAGCGACACATTCTTCAGATTATGCGTTCGCGCACCGCGAATGCGGATGGCATCCATCAATTTATGTTTTCCTGTTGAACGAACATGGTTTTTCCGGGACTAATCCATTACTATAACGCAGGTTTCAATGCCAAAGACACCTTCCTTCCCCTTTGTCTTTTTATTGTCCCGAATGAACTCCGCTTCGTCCCGTCAATCCCGCCAGGCAGGTGCCGCAAGACCGGCAAAACTCAAACTCACTCCGACTGAAAGACGTGCCAGTACCACGCTGGCCCTGCTTTTCGCGGTCCGGATGCTGGGCCTGTTTCTGCTTACGCCGGTATTTGCCGATGCCGCCAAAACCCTTAGCGGTGGATCAAACGCGGCCCTGGTCGGTGCGGCCATTGGCGCCTACGGGCTGACCCAGGCCATTCTGCAGATCCCGCTGGGCATGGCCTCGGATCGTTTCGGACGGCGGCCTGTCATCATTGCCGGCATGATCCTCTTTATCATTGGCGGGATTGTCTGTGCGCTGACTGATTCCGTCACCGGCGTGCTTATTGGCCGCGCCATACAGGGGCTCGGAGCCATTTCCGCCGCCATTACCGCCTGGGTTGCCGATGCCACCCGTCCGGAAGTGCGCACCCGCGCCATGGCCATGGTGGGCGGCTCCATTGGTATTTCATTTGCACTTGCCCTGGTCCTGTCACCCTTGCTCGTCGAGGTGGGCGGGCTTTCCGGATTGTTCTGGGTCATTTCCCTGCTCGGTTTCGTCAGCCTGCTTCTGGCCACCTTCATCGTGCCCGTCGTACCGCTGCAAACCCCGGCAATACAGTCAAAACCTGCAGATGTCCTGAAAAACGGCGACCTGCTGCGCCTGAACTTCGGCGTCTTCTGCCTGCACTGCATCCTTATGTCCATCTTCGTGGTTGCGCCGCCGCTACTGATCGGGCTGGGCGGATTCACCACGGGCACCCTGTGGAAAGTCTATCTTCCGGTGATCATGGCTTCTTTTGTCGCCATGGTTCCCGTCGTCTTCTATACCGAAACGCGCCACTTCCACAAGCAGAGTCTGGAATGGAGCGTCGCCGGTCTGGCCGTAGTCATGGCCATCATGGCCTTTGCTACCCATTCCTTCGCGGCCATCGTCGTCCTGTTTATCGGTTATTTCGTGGCCTTCAACATCCTGGAAGCCCTGCAGCCCTCGCTGGTCTCGCGAGTGGCACCCATCGAGCATAAAGGCCTGGCCCTGGGCTTCTACAACATGTCCCAGGCACTGGGCGTTGCCGCCGGCGGCGCCGTGGGAGGGCTGCTCGCCCGCTACACGGGAACACCCGCGGTTTTCCTGATGGGCGCGGCGCTCGCGGCACTCTGGTTCTTTGTTGCCAGGGGCTTCAAATCTCCTACGTAAAGCCCCTGATGGCTATAATGACCCAATTGTGCAAGCCGGTAAGGGCCGCTAAGATACGGGCGTATTACCATCTACCGTCAGGATTCAACCATGGCATCAGTCAATAAAGTTATACTCGTAGGCAATCTGGGTCGCGACCCGGAAGTGCGCTACTCGCCAGATGGCGCCGCCATCTGCAACATCTCCATTGCCACCACTTCCAACTGGAAAGATAAAAATTCGGGTGAACGCCGCGAAGAGACCGAATGGCACCGCGTGGTTCTCTACAACCGCCTGGCAGAAATCGCCGGCGAATACCTCAAAAAAGGCCGCTCGGTCTATGTAGAGGGTCGTCTGAAAACCCGCAAATGGCAGGACAAAGACACTGGCGCCGACCGTTATTCAACGGAAATCGTGGCAGACCAGATGCAAATGCTCGGCGGCCGCGACAGCACCGGCGGCATGGACGACGGTGGCTTTGGTGGAGATGACGGCTATTCCTCTTCCCGCCAGGCGCCTCAGCAACGCAGCCAGGCACCGCAACAACAGCGTCCTGCGCAGAAACCTGCGTCCAATATCATGGATATGGATGACGATATTCCGTTCTAGAGAACCCTTTTAAATTACTGTAAATAAATGGCTCACAACTAACGAAATTGTGAGCCATTCTTTTATTATGTCATTGCGCATGTCCTCGGCGTGAGGCTCGCGCCATAGTACTAGTGGTCGGCTCAAATGGATAGATCAACCCTGAGAGCAGGATGATGGGTATTTCTCTTATATGAATAAAGTAGCTTTGTTTTTCACTTTGTTTTTCTCTAATTTTGTGTGTTTTGCTATCACTTATACAATTTCGTTGTATCTTTTGGAGCCAGAGTTAATCGCACAACAATCGCCCACTCAGTTTATAGTTTCAATTTTGGTTTCTAGCTTTTCTAACGCCTTAATAGGGACTGTATTGATTTATTTATGGTACTTGATTAAATTTCGAAAAAATAAGCAAGGTTAAAGCCCTATCTGGAATATTTAAGCTGACTAATAGTAGAGGTCGGTCATTGAAACAGCCAAGTCTTATAAGGGAATTTTTGGGTTTTTTTATATTGGTAACTATCGGTAGCCAACTAGGCATTTATTTTTTTGAGTCGACGTCTGACCGTCTGCTTTTTGCGCAACCAGGAATTTTACCGATACTTCTAGTGTTTCTTCCAGGCCTGCTCTCTGGGCTAGTAGGCGCATACTTGTTACATCGACGCAGATCACGTTTTAAACCGCAAATCTAGACAGCCACATTTTAGTTATTCGACAACGGCTCAACAATATATATTTTAGATAAGATTTAAATGAAGCCCTCTTTTATCTGTATAGATATCAGAGGGCTTTTCGTTGTCTGGGAAATGAACTGGTATGATGTACTGGCGCAGAGCCGGGACAGCTTCCCTTCTGCGCAGAATTACATTCATGTTTATTAAAACCAGAATATAGGGGACACCATGAAGAAAATTTCATTTGTATTAGCCGGATTGTTTGCTGCTATGGTCAGCAGTGCAAGTGCCCAGGACAAACCGACGGTACAGTTCATCGCCACAGGCGGCACCATTGCCATGAAAATTGATCCGGTCAAAAAGGCGCCCGTGCCGGCAATTTCCGGCGACGATCTGCTGGCGACTGTACCCGAGGTAGCAGAATTTGCAAAGATAGAAGTCAATAATTTGTCGAATGTTCCGTCCGATTACATGGACCCGCCTCGCTGGGTAGCGTTGAGCCGCGCAGTTCAGACTGCGCTGCAGCGTCCGGAGGTCTCAGGGGTGATTGTGTCGCATGGCACCGACACGCTGGAGGAAACGGCATTCTGGCTGGACCTCACCGTGAAATCAGAGAAACCCATCGTATTGATTGGTGCGCAGCGTAACGCCTCTTCTTCTGATTTTGATGGTCCGCGCAATTTGTTAAATGCAGTGCGCATCGCTGTTGACGAGCAGGCCAAGGGAAAAGGCGTCATGCTTGCCATGAATAACCAGATCAACGCCGCTCGCCATGTCACAAAAACGCATACTGCGAATGTAGAAACCTTCCAGTCGGGCGACTATGGTTTCCTCGGTGAGGTGTATTCCGATAAGGTGCTGTTCGCCAGAGCACCCTTGCGTCGTCAGCATATCGCAGTTCAGACGGAAGAGATGCCCAAAGTCGAGATTGTGGCTATGTATGGCGGCGCCGATGGCAGTCTGCTGCGCAGCGCCGTGGACCAGGGAGCAAAAGGAATCGTCGTGCAGGCCCTGGGAATGGGCAACATGAACAAGCCCATGTTCGAGGCAGTCAAATATGCATTGGAAAAGCAGATTCCTGTGGTCATTTCAACGCGTGTCTATAACGGTCGTGTCATGGCCAACTATGGGTTCGACGGTGGTGGCAAAACCACGGCAGACGCCGGCGCCATCCTGGCCGGTAATCTGAGCCCGCAAAAAGCCCGCATCTTGCTGATGCTGCTTCTGCAGGATGGAAAAACCGGTAAAGAAGAGATTCAGGCGGCCTTCGATGCCATGTGATCATTCGTCTGTCGGCAGACAGCCCGACACACTTCAGAGGTGCGCAGTAAGTAGCGGGAGCGACAATGAGCGTGCAGCCGGTGGAGCCACGTTGCAGTATTCTGGCTCTACCGTCTTTCGTCACGCGACCATTGCACAGCATCGTCGATAAGACCCGTCAGTTCTGATTCGCTTATGTCCTTGGTATCGGTTTTGGCTTGTTCTACGGCCTTCTCCAGCAAGTAGGAACGAACAGCCTCTTCAACTAAGTGAGACAGATCGCCCTCACGGCTGCCATCCTCTGAGGCAAGGAACATGCGAACGGACTGGTCAGTGTCGGGTGATACAGTGATGTTCCAGCGGACTGAATTCATAGATCCTCCATGAACTAGGTGTAGACGTGGTTATACACTTAACTGGATAAATATGCATTAGCACATGCCAGGCCAACTTCGACATCTGAAGTAACTACGAACTGCAGCCGAAATCCTTCTTACTTTTGCGATTCCTCTCGCTTAAGTTCCCGCTGCCGAATAATAGAATTTCGAAAATACAGAATTGCTATTGGAATTGCAATTGTGATGACCGCCGCGCAGAACAGGCGGACAGCGGCGTCGATCCCCCAATAATCGGCAATCCAGCCTATGCCCATCATGGGAACAATGCTGCCAAAGTAGCCAATCACTAGATACGTGGCCATCAAAC
Source organism: Advenella kashmirensis (assembly GCA_040393685.1). Lineage (GTDB taxonomy): Bacteria > Pseudomonadota > Gammaproteobacteria > Burkholderiales > Burkholderiaceae_B > Advenella > Advenella kashmirensis_C. Next base: position 4,794 of record JBEBTQ010000211.1, read on the forward strand.
CTGAGCGGTTGCCGGCGGTTGCAAGCCGATTGATCATGCTCATACCGGCCAGCATGCACATGCCATGTCCCATTGCGGTAAACACAACGCCCAGCGTGAACAGAATGGCAGATCCTGTCGCCAGATTCAGAATCAGTAGTGTGTTACATATCGCCAGACTCAGCAGGCCGGCTACGCCACACCATTGCGTAGGCAGTCGCCCCGCTATGATTTGGACCCCTGCCGATGTGAACAGAATCAGGGCAATTGCAGTGCCGCTGACTGCGGGACCGTGCCAGGGAATCAGTTGATCCAGGAACAGCGGCGCCATGGAGGCATACAATCCAAAGACCCCAAAGGCCAGAAACGGCAGGCAGCATGTCAGAATAAATGCGGCCGATTGCCCGGGTTCCTGCGGCCAGGTTAGCTTTGGCAGCACATCCTGCAGGTTCAGACGCTTGCGTTTGCGAGAGGGCTTTTCCTCAGGCAATTTCAAACGAAATAGGGCGATCAGCGCCAATACACCGAGCAGCAAGGTGGGAACATAGGTAAGCACCAGTGGATTGGCTGACCACTGACCAATCAGTCCTCCCACCAGCGGGCCCAGGCCAAAACCAAAAGCCATCAAAAAGCCGGTCATCATGGCGACTTTCTGCAGACTGCCGGCGCGCGATAGTTTGGTAAGACCCACGCTGGAGCTGGTGGTCAGCATGCTGGAAGCAACGCCGACAATAAATCGACCGATATTCAGGATCAACGTGTCGCCGGCTATCATGCTGATGAATGTACCGGCCAGGGCAAGGGCCAGGCCGCATTGCATCATGGGAAGAAAACCGACGCGATCGGGCATGCGCCCAAAAAATAACAGGCCGGACAGGGCGCCGGCCATATACATCACATAAATCAGCGAGATCTCGCTGGTTTGCAGCTGCCATGTTTCCTTGTACAAGGCATACAAAGGGCTTATTAGGGCTGTGCCCATTACGCCGACAATCATGGCAAAACTCACCCATGCATAGGGTGAAATCTTCAATCTCATTTTACAACCGTCATATTAGTAAGGCGAATACGGGAATGACGTGCAGGACGCACTTACGGGCACCCATTACTTCGGGTGTGTTAATGGCAGCATATCTGGTTTCTCTGTGTTCGCCACCGGACTGGCAGCGCCCGGGCAAGGTTCCTTGCCTTCATCCCCTGATCGGTCTTTATCTTATCACAGCTGTGTTTGAGGCATGGCGGGGCGGCGCAGCGGAGTGCGTTTGATCCTTCCGTCATCAAGATGTAATCGCTGACGGAAACACACATCGTTTTGTATGAACGCCCCCAACAAAAAAGAGCGGCCATTCCGGCCGCTCCCCAGTCAAACACAATCTACTGGCTGCT
>JBEBTQ010000212.1:0-6143 GCA_040393685.1 Advenella kashmirensis
GCCTGGAACGATGTCGGGCGGCGCATCGCCTGCCGCAGCATCAACACACCGCCCGTCCCGATCATGCCTGCCACGCTATTGCTGTACGGCTGGCAACTGTTCCTGCGCGAATCGCACAACAGTGACGCCTACTTTCAACTGACGCAGGGAAGGCATCACAAGAACACAGTTGTCATAAGGCGTGACGATAGGCTGGCCGTTATCCTGGCCGATTTGTGTCCCGGCTCGGGCAATACATTCCATCCCCTGATAGGGCTCTGAAAACGACAAGGATGATGAAGTGGCGACCACCGGCGCAGTCACCTGCAACACTGTTTGCTCGCCTTTATCTGCCACTATCCAATGATCCGGCAGGTCAGCGGGCGCCACCATCTCCGACGCCAGCAGAAAATGCGCAACCACGTTTCGCGCCGTATCAACAGACGATGGGTCGCCGTGATATCCGCATTCAATCAGCAACGCCAATGCTGACGATTGCGGATCGCCAAATTGGGCGAAGTCACGCATGCGCGTGCCATCCTTGTGCCCGGCATCCATAATCACGTGTTGCGGCACGCCCAGTCGTTGCGCCAGATCTACATTACGTTTCAACAACCCCGTCATCATCAGGGGCGGACTGGGCTCATGCATGGAATGAAGATCAAGCAGCCAGTCTGCCGCTTCAACCCATTTTCTCAGTTCAAGCGCCCGCCTACGTTCCTGTGTCACTGGCTGATCCAGTTTGTCGCGACTCCAGACACGGTTCATGTCTTCATCAACAAAACGTGCGGCGTCATGCGCAGTCACATCCAGCGTATCAAACGCAGCCAGATTACAAAACGCCAGCACCAGTCGTCCTTGCCTGGGTTTTACGCCGGCAGCCAGCAATTCTTTCAGCGCCCAGGCACCGCAAATTTCATTACCATGAATCAATGCTGTGATCAGTAATGTCGGACCCTCGTTACCCGAATCAAACATCCATACGCCTGGTGTATCGGTATTACCCAATCGCTCTGCTGACAAATCGGGTACCGTTATTGCAAACCGTGTGTTCATGGACGCTCCGTTGCAATGCTGGCCGTTTCAGCGAGTTTTTTGAACTTATTGTGCTCCGCCTGAAAGAATGCGGCCAGGTCAGGCTGCGTGTGCATAATATTGCTGCCGGTCTTTTGATATTGCGCCTGAAATCCCGGATCCGCCAGCACTTGCTGCAGGCTGACCTGCAATTTTTTGATTACATCCTCGGGCATACCTTTGGGTCCGAACAGACCAAACCAGACGCTGATATCCATGGCCTTTAGCGCCGGGTTTTCCGCCAACGCCGGTATATCGGAAGCAAATGACGAACGTTTTGCACTGGTCACACCAATGGCGGTAATCTGGCCTGACTGTATCTGCGGTAATGCCGAAGACAGGGCGAACACACCCAGCGGGAGACGCCCGCTGGTCAGATCGGTTACCAGCGGAGCAACGCCACGATAGGGTACATGCAAAAAGCGGGCACCGGTTTCGGCGTTGATCATTTCACCTGCCATATGCAAGGAAGTACCCACGCCGGATGACCCATAGCTGTAGCTGTCCGATTTTCCTGATGTTGCCACTTTGACCAGATCAGCGGTATTTTTAATGTCACTCATTTTGGAAGCGGTGAGCACCAATGGCTGATCGCCGATCAGGCCGATGGCCTGTAAATCGGTAATACCGTTATATTTAACCGCCGGATTCACCAGACTGGCAATGACCACTTCGTTGAGCGAACCGACCAGTAGCGTATAGCCATCCGGCCTGGCGCGAATCACTTTCTGAGCGCCGATCGTACCACCGGCGCCTCCCAGATTTTCAACTACTACATTGGTGCCTATTTTCTTTGCCAGCGTTTCTGCCACTACCCTGCCATTAAGATCAACACTACCGCCTGCAGGATATCCCACCACAATCGTGATGGGGCGATCAGGATAGGTCGAAGCCGCGACTGCTGCTTTGCCACTCACCACCAGCGTGGCAAACGCACACAGAGTACAGAAAGCGGTTCGCGTCACTTTGTTACTTAACTTTTTCATGACAATGTCTCCGTTGGAACAGGTATTGCCTCTATACTAAATGGTGAAAATCCACATCATTGTGCTTTTATTGCACAATGTCGTGCAAAATAAAACCGGCAACGCAGCGTATTCGTGACACGCCAGTCTGGCGATCGGGCGCGCTTTGCCCCTATTTTGACGGTAGCTATCCCATGGCTGAAACCAAGCTTCTGAAAGATCTGATCGCCTTATCCAGAACATGCAGTTTTACCAAGGCGGCAGAGCTTCGCAATGTCACTCACCCGGCGTTCAGCCGGCGCATCCGGGACCTGGAACACTGGGCCGGCGCAACGCTGGTAGACCGCAGCAAAATCCCCGTGAGGCTCACACAGGAAGGACGCGAACTGCTGGTGACGGCCGAATATATTGTTGCCAGACTGAACACGGTCAGCAAAAAAATAAAATCGCCCGGACAGGATACGAACCACATATTACGTATTGCGACCGGGCGTTATCTGGCCAGCACGCTGGTGGCAGACTGGGCATGCAAAATGACAGATGCAATTGGCAGGGAGCTCTCGGTACCAGTGACGGTGCAAATCAGAACCGGCTCAACGCCGGATATGGTTGCCCTGCTGCAACGCGAAGAAGTTGATTTTCTATGCTGCTACGAGCATCCCAATTTATCGATTCCGGTCGCGACAGCCAGTTTCCAGTACCTGCAATTGGGTGCAGACCGATTTGTGCCGGTGTGCAGCACCACCAAATACAATGAAACGGCCTATGATCTGCTTGATGAATTTACGCCTATTCCGCACGTAACCTATCTGAATACCCTGTCGCTACACCATATCCTGAGCGACCATCTGCGGGCCAGCAGTTATGCACTGGCCCCGGTCGCCTATTGTGATTCAGTGGAAGTAGCATGGGCCCTGATCAAAAAAGGTCGTGGCATCGGCTGGCTACCCTGGTCCGTGGTTGCCCAGGATTGCCAGGCAGGCACATTACGCGTTCTGGGCGGCAGACAAAACGAAGTACCGTTCGAAGTAAGACTGTAACGCTCCAAGGAGCCCCAGTCGGTTGCCGCAGAGATGATTTGGGAACGCACCACGCGCTGATACAGGAAAATATGCCTGGGTACTGACGCTGCACACCCCCTGCCGTTACTGTCTGCTGCCCTCTGTCTCGCAGTACGCCGTGACCTCGGGCATCTGCCGAATTCTGGATTTGAGCATTTTTCCTGTCGCGCCCAGCGGGATAGCGTCCACGAAAATCACATCATCCGGGACCTGCCATTTGGCAATTTTGCCTTCATAAAAACGCAGCAGTTCCTCTTTACCCAGCGTCATATTCTCGCGCTTAACCACCACAACAACCGGACGCTCATCCCACTTTGGATGACTCACACCGATGCAGGCGGCCAGTTGCACGGCCGGGTGAGCCATGGCGATGTTTTCGATGTCGATTGAACTGATCCATTCGCCACCGGATTTAATCACGTCCTTGCTACGATCGGTGATTTGCAAAGACCCATCTGCATCAATCGTTGCGACATCGCCGGTGGGAAACCAGCCGTCTACCAGCGCTGCACTTCCCTCACCAGGAAAATAGTCGCGTACAATCCACGGGCCCTTCACGTACAGATCGCCAAATGTTGTGCCGTCCCAGGGCAATTCATTCCCGTCGCCACCGACGATTTTGAAATCAACACCATACAGCGCCCGCCCCTGCTTGCGACGCAGTTGCATTTGTTCTTCTGCCGGCAGCATCAGAGATTTATTCTTCAGCGTGCACAGCGTTCCCAGGGGACTGGTCTCTGTCATTCCCCAGGCATGGATGACCTCAACATTGTGCTGCTCCCGGAACGCCTCAATCATGGCCGGCGGGCAGGCCGAACCGCCAATCACAGTGCGTTTCAGAGTAGTAAATGACTGGCCTTCTTTTTTTACATGATCAAGCAGCATCTGCCACACGGTCGGCACGCCGGCAGCAAACGTCACACCCTCCTGCTCCATTAACTGGTAAACCGATTTTCCATCCAGCTGAGGGCCGGGAAAAACCAGCGACGCGCCAGTGAGTGCGGCGGCATATGGAATTCCCCAGGCATTCACATGGAACATGGGCACGACTGGCAGGATCACATCGCGTGCCGATATGCTCATAGAATCCGGAAGCGCAGCACCGTAGGCATGCAGCACCGTTGAGCGATGACTGTACATGACCGCTTTGGGATTGCCGGTGGTACCACTGGTGTAGCACATGCTGGAAGCGGCATTCTCATCAAACTGCGGCCAGTCATACTCATCCGATTGGGTTTCTATCCACTGCTCATAACTGATCAGCCCTGGAATGCCACTATCAGCAGGCAATACGTCGCGGTCGCATAGTGCGACATACTGCCGGATGGTTGGACATTTGCCATGCACCGCCTGTACCAAAGGCAGAAAACTTAAATCGAAGCACAGCACCTGATCATCTGCATGATTGGCAATCCATGCGATCTGATCGGGATGCAGACGGGGATTGATGGTATGCAATACTCTACCGGAACCGCTCACGCCAAAATACAGTTCCAGATGCCGATAACCATTCCACGCCAGTGTGGCCACGCGCGAGGAAAGAGGCAGCGCCATCGCATCAAGTACGCGCGCCACCTGTCGTGAACGACGGGCAACATCACGCCATTGATAGCGATGTATATCACCCTCCACGCGTCGCGACACGATTTGTGCATCGCCATGATGACGTTCGGCATGCACAATCAGCGATGATATCAGCAATGCATGTGGTTGCATCAGGCCCATCTGTATTTCATCTGTCATACGTTGTCTCACTTTTTGTTTCTCTTACGGATTTGTTTGCTCACCCTTTTCTTAAGAAAGACTCCATGCGAAAAGCTAACCCGGTTTAGCCGGTACCCCTTCCACAGTGCATGTGTGTCTTTCCTAGGCGATCATTGTCCCACAATTGACCAATTATTCAATTGCTGATTCAACGGATAGCGGACCCGGATAAACGCGCTTGCACCGCAACAAACCACAGCCACTGATTCGGGCAGCGAACGACCACAGCAACGGTCCTATGACTACGAACGATCTGTCAGCGACCAGGATTATCTTGCGTGTCGGTCTGCCGATCATGCTGCTGCGTGCCTGCTTCCTTTTCCAGCAACTGGCGCTTGCGCTCCACACCCCAGCGATAGCCTGATAAATCGCCGTCGCGCCTGACGACGCGATGACAGGGAATGGCAACTGCAATTCGGTTCGCACCACATGCCTGCGCCACAGCACGTACGGCAGTGGGCGCCCCGATGCGCTCGGCAATCTCACCGTAGCTGACTGTGACGCCGGGAGGAATATCGCGCAATGCCTGCCACACCCGCTCCTGGAATGCCGTCCCGCGCACATCCAGCGGCAGGTTCAGGCCTATCGAAGGCGCCTCGACAAAACCGACCACTTGCGCAACCACCAGTTCAAATGCCGCATCACCGCCAACGAGCCGGGCCCTGGCAAACTGATCCTGCAGGTTGCGCAACAGCGTATCGGGATCATCTCCCAGCATAATGGCACAGATGCCACGCTGGCTTTGCGCCACCAGAATGGCCCCCAGTGAACATTGGGCGATAGCAAAGCGGATCACGGCACCCTGCCCGCCAGCCCGATAGTCCCGGGCGTGCATGCCCAGTAATTGCTCAGACGCTTCGTAAAAGCGGCTATTGGAATTGAACCCTGCGGTATAGATGGCATCTGTGATTGATGTGCCGGATGCGCCCAGTTCATCGCGTAATTTTCTGGCGCGCCAGGCCGACGCATAGGCCTTCGGTGTAACTCCCGTTTCAGCCTTGAAGACCCGATGAAAATGAAACGGACTCATATTGGCCTGTGATGCCAGTTCATCCAGGCTGGGCGGCGCTGGTGCCGCTTCTATCTGGCGACACGCCCGCGCCACCAGCGCTGCACGTTCATCTGCTGCCACGGTTTGATCAGCCTGCGCGCGGCGGCTGGCACGATAGCCGGCCGCTTCTGCCTCTTGCGCCGTATCAAAAAACACCACATTTTTTCGTTGTGGCAGGCGAGCCGAGGAACTGGGCCGGCAGTACACCCCCGTGGTTTTTACGGCGTAAACAAAGTGCCCATCCGCCAG
>JBEBTQ010000213.1:0-6124 GCA_040393685.1 Advenella kashmirensis
ACGGGCGGGTGCGCGTACTGACCTGGACCATCCTGCTGTTTGCGGTTTTCACCGGTATGTGCGCACTGGCTCAGGGCTATTGGGATCTGCTGGTGTATCGCACCATCGCCGGTCTGGGCCTGGGCGGGGAGTTTGGTATCGGCATGGCGCTGGCCACCGAAGCCTGCCGTCCTTCAGAAAGGGCACGCGTGTCGTCGTATGTGGGACTGGGCTGGCAGGCAGGTGTGCTGGCAGCTGCACTGCTTACGCCGCTGCTGCTGCCCATCATCGGCTGGCGCGGCATGTTTGCGGTAGGGGTTCTGCCTGCCATCGTCTCGTTCATCGTTCGCCGCTATATCGGTGAACCCGAGCAGTTCCTGAAATCCACGCCGGTGGCCCGCTCTTTCTCACTGGCACCGCTAAAGCTACTTGTAAAGGACGCAGAAACCCTGCGGCGCAGCCTGGGCGTCGTCATTCTCTGTTCTGTACAGAACTTCGGTTACTATGGCCTGATGATCTGGATGCCGTCCTATCTGTCTACACAATTTGGCTACTCACTGACCAAATCGGCAAGCTGGACCGCCATGACCGTGGTGGGCATGAGCCTGGGCATCTGGCTTTTCGGGCAACTGGCAGACCGTATTGGCCGACGCCCCAGCTTTCTTATCTATCAGGCCGGCGCCGTGATCATGGTGTATGTGTACTCCCAGCTTCAGTCGCCGGCAGCGCTGCTGTGGGGAGGCGCGCTCATGGGCGTCTTCGTCAATGGTATGATTGGCGGATACGGTGCGCTGATCTCCGAGCTTTACCCCATGGCCGCCCGGGCCACGGCACAGAACGTACTCTTCAACATCGGACGCGCGGTGGGCGGTTTTGGTCCTGTCGTGGTGGGTGCGCTGGCCGCAGCTTACTCGTTTGAAGCCGCCCTGGGTCTGCTGGCATCGCTCTATATACTGGATATTCTTGCCACGCTGTTCCTGATTCCCGAACGCAAGGGAATGGCGCTGGAATAGTCTCAAGGTTCTACTCAGGAGGCAAGCTATGACTAGCAATTGCGTCGTCATGATGACCACGGTGCCGGATCTGCTGCTGGCCAAACGGATTGCCCACGTTCTGGTCGAAGAGCGTCTGGCCGCCTGCGTGAACTTAAGCCCGCCTGGACTGTCCATCTATCTATGGGAAGACACACTGGAAGGGACAGAGGAAATCACGCTCACCATCAAGACCTCCAGCCAGGCCAGCCTGCGCTGCCAGGAGCGGATTATTCAGCTGCACCCTTACGATGTCCCCGAAGTCATTATTTTGCCCGTTACGGGCGGGCACGTGCCGTATCTGGAATGGGTACGCGCACAAACATCGATATAGAGAGTCTTTGTGTTTACGTTGTCTGATTTGAAGCGCCGCTGTGAGTGGGTGCTGTGGCTCATCGCCTTGCTTTGCCTTGTTGCAGGGCCACTTGCGCATGCAGAAGAAGAGTTTCTGGATCCGGAACAGGCATTCGTGTTCTCGGCGAAAATGCAATCACCCTCCCAATTGCAGGTCGGCTTTCAGATCGCGCCGGGGTACTACATGTATCACGAGCGTTTCGAATTTCATATCAAAGACGATACAGACAAATCGCAGGCCGGTGCGCTCATTGGCACACCGGTGTTTCCGAAGGGAGAGGTCAAATACGACCCGACCTTCGACAAAAACATGGAAGTGTTCCACAAGCAGGTCAGTATCGATATTCCCTTTTTAAAACAGACAACCGCGTTTACCTTGCAGGTCGTGGGACAGGGATGCGCTGACGCCGGCCTATGCTATCCCCCAATGACTTATGAGGTGGCGCTGGAACCGGCACCGGGTGGCGGCCTCAGCATTACTGGTGGCAGCCAGGGCGTGAAAAAGGGTGCGGCGCCCGTCTCCCTTTCCAATTCGTCGTCTTCTTCCGCGTCTTCTTCTTCGTTCTCGTCCACTTCGGACGTCACGCGTGCGCTGACCGGCAATGCGGGCAGTGCAGGTGCTGACCGCGCTTCAGCAGGAGTGACGGCGCAGAATGATGTCAACGCCAACGCCAACGCCAACGCCAACGATGCAAACTCCGCCTCGAATGCGAACAGCGGTTCCGGCTCCAGCGATTCCACGCCATCCCTTTTCGATGCCGGCGATACCACCATTGCATCCTGGCTTTCCGAAGCGGGCGTCCTGCGTATTCTTCTGATCTGTTTTGCGCTTGGCGTGGTACTGTCATTTACGCCTTGCGTACTGCCCATGCTGCCCATCCTGCTTTCCGTGATTGTGGGGGATCAGAAAGCGCGTGGCGGTGTGCCTGCGCGAGGTCGCAGCTTTGCCCTCACGCTCATGTACGTGCTTGGTACGGCTATCGTTTACACCCTACTGGGTATTGCGGCTGCGTCGGTGGGCTCTGTGCTTGCCGCCTGGATACAGAATCCCTGGGTGCTCTCGGCCTTCGCACTCATACTCATTATTTTGGCCATCGGCATGTTCGGAGCATTTACCATACAGATGCCCGTGTCGGTACAAACATCGCTAAACAATAAAGTTTCCCGCATTCCCGGCGGGCGCTATGGCAGTGCCCTGGGTATGGGCATGCTGTCTGCACTGATTTGTGGCCCCTGCGTGGCAGCACCGTTGGCGGGCATTCTGCTCTTTATCTCCCAGACCGGCAATCTGCTGCTGGGCGGGCTGGCGTTATTTGTGCTGGCCTGGGGGCAGGGTGCCTCGCTGCTGATTCTGGGAGCCACCTCGGGCGCACTGATGCCCAAAGCCGGTCCGTGGATGGAAGGCATCAAGTATTTCTGCGGACTGCTGTTACTGGCGACGGCGCTGTGGATGCTGATGCCCGTGGTCCCCTTATGGACGCAGATGCTGGGCTGGGCCTTTCTGAGCATGTGCCTGGCAATCCTGCTTGGCGCCTTCCGTAGCGATGCCGGGCCGGCGGGAACAACGGGGCCGCTGCGCCTGATGCTGCGCGCCCTCGGCCTGCTTGCTGCGGCATGGGCATTGCTGTTGCTTATCGGTCTGGCAACGGGAAGCCGCGACCCACTGTCGCCGCTAAAAGGCATCACCCAGATGAATGGTGCCCCTCAGCCCGCGGTCGCCAGTGTGAAATTTGAACGCGTCAAGTCGCTGGCCGAGCTCGAATCCCGCATCGCTTCGGCAGGCAAACCTGTGATGCTGGATTTCTACGCAGACTGGTGCATTTCCTGCCACGAAATGGAAAAATTCACCTTCAGCGACAGCCGCGTTGCCGGTGTCATGAATCAAATGCTGCTGTTACAGGCCGATGTGACCGGCAACAATGCTCAGGACCGGGAACTGCTCAAGCGCTTTCGTCTTTTCGGACCGCCGGGCATTATCTTCTTTGACCGTGAGGGCAAAGAGATGACCGACAACCGCGTGGTCGGTTTTCAGAAGGCAGACCTGTTTCTGGAGAAACTGCAACTGGTACAACAGTAGACGCACGTATAGCGTCGTTCACTCGCAGGTGTTCTCTTCGTCATACGCCTGAGAGTGAACCGTTTTTCATGCGCGCGTTATAGGTCCATCGTTTCTCGCTGTGACTGCGTCAATGACGCAACCATCCGCCGCACATTGGCTTCGGCATCTTCCAGAGAGGCGGCCAGTTGCTCGCCGCCAAACTCATCATATTCAACGCGGGTTCCCATATGTCGGGTGATCCCGATATAGTCCATGGCGGTCAGCAAAGCAGGTTCCACATGATTCATGTGTGACAGTGCCTGACTCCTGGCATACCCGCTATCCCCACTGGACGTCAGCCAGACCAGTGTCTTGTTCATGTCACTTAGCATGGGCCAATAGGGAACCTTCCCGCGGGCGCGATCAAAACCGAATGTTCGCCCCACGCGCACGATATTGTCGATATAGGCCTTGCACTGGGCCGAAAGCCCAAAGTTGTACATGGGTACACCCATTACGATCAGGTCAGCGCGGATCAATTCGTCTATCAGGCGGTCGCTCTCACGCAGAGTCTGGATCATCCAGGGTTCCCGGGCGCTTTCCGGCGTAAATGCAGCGTGTATCCATTCTTCGGTCACAAAGCCAGGAGGCTCACTGCCGATATCTCGATACAAAACCTCGGTTTCCGGCTCATGCTGTCGCCACTGGTCAACAAACAGCTGGCTTAAACGACGGGTATGCGAACCGTGCCGGGCCTCGTGAGATCCTCGCCGGCGCGCGCTCGTGTCGATATGCAGTAGAGTGGTCATAATTCAATTCCATTTATCCATGTAGATGACCCGTTCATTCTAGGGCTAGATAAAACGGGTGGACAATGTCATATTTTTCGTGATATACATGAATAAAAATTATCCATAAAACGAATCACCATCCATCATGCGCAAGATGCCACCACTGGCCGCACTACGTGCCTTCGAGGCAGCGGCGCGGCACGCCAGCCTGAAAAAGGCGGCCGAAGAACTGTTTGTGTCGCCCACGGCCATCAGTCATCAGATACGCAAGCTGGAGACGCTTATCGGCCAGCCGCTGTTTGTTCGCGAAACCCGCAGGGTGCGGTTGACGCCAGCGGCAATGACGCTTTTGCCAGTCCTCAGCCAAAGTTTCGATGCCATAGAAGGGGTGTTCGGCAAGCTTGCCCATCAGCCGGACGATGATTGTCTGAACCTGACCTCAACCCCTTCGTTTATCGGTCAGTTTCTGGTTCCCAGACTGCAAGCGCTCAAAGAAGATATGCCCGAACTGACCCTGCGTTTTCACGCAGGCGATACACCCGTAGATCTGTCGACTCAGGGCATGCACGTGGCCATTCGTTACGGAACCGGTATCTATCCGGGTTGTGTGAGCCGGCATTTATATACGGAATCGTTCGTACCCATGTGCAGTCCTCGCTGCAATATCCGAGAGCTGGCCCGGATGCTGCGGGCGCCACTATTGCATGTGGAATGGCGTTATGACACTCAGCTGGCGCCCACCTGGCAACGCTGGGCTGCCACACATGAGCTCGTGCTGCCACCTTCGTCGGCACAAACCATTTTCAATGATGATACTCACCTTATCCAGGCGGTGCTGGCCGGGCAGGGTGTCGGCCTGCTGAGCCGGTTTCTGCTCGATCGGGAATTAAGGGCCGGTTTACTGGAGGTTCCCGTAGACATGCCTCTGGCAGGTCGTTCCTTTTATTTTGTTTATCCGGAAAACACAGCGAGACGCGCGCAGTTGGAAGCGTTGCACAAATGGATTACAAATGAAATAGCGATGATTCAGATGTGAGGTCAGTTCAAATAAGATGCCTGTCTGGACGCGAGATTATCCAGTCGACGAGATTATCCAGACATCAGCACGGCGTGATATCAAGGTCAAATTTAGGGATCAGAGTGTCTGAGGATTTAGTCCAGATCAAGCCAGCTGCGGTTTTTTTCCGATAGTCCGATGCCGGCCCATTTTTTTCCCAGTTCGATCACCAGGAGACTGTCGTTGGTATCAAGGGCAGGAAGCAAGAGTTCGCGTACCTGTGTGACGCCCAGATTGGTTGACACGATATAGCTTGAATCATAGCAGTGCCAGCGGCTGGGAAAGTGTTCGTCAATCAACTGCTTTAACTTGGTGAATCGGGTACCCAGCAAACGACGGTCGTAGGTGATCATCACTTTCATCTTTCTTCCCCTGACTATGAAAAAGCATTCCCGATATAGTAATACAAATCCGGGAACATGGGACAGATAGTTGCGGGGCATGCCCACGGGTAGCGGCGCCAATACGTGACTTTCATGGCATTTGTCATTGGTTTCACATGCACAAGCAATACATGGGAATACAAGGGTCAAGCGATAATTGCATACATACGCTACCCTAAACTGGCATTGGCCTGAACGCCCGATCGCAAAAGGCCCGATACCGGCGGCAAACTGACATTGCCCGACAATCCCGGTCACAAACTGGCGGTTTCAACCGCTTTCAAATTGCAATCGAAATAAGGGTGCGGGCTACACTAAAATTCGCTAAATGCTGCAATGCCGAAATTTCATATTCACATGCAACAGGCAATTGAAGAAGACTCGAATGACAAGTGCAAACACCACAAGTGATCGAATGACAAGTGTGATGAACACAACAGGCAAGACCATGACCGACACAGGCAAGACCATGACGGGCGCAGGGAACACTA
>JBEBTQ010000214.1:0-6107 GCA_040393685.1 Advenella kashmirensis
GGCTGGATAATCAGCGGCCTGCACCGGCGAGATGGCCGCGAACGCCAGCATCACGACGCTGCCAAGAAAGGCGCTTATTCTTTTCATTGCATGTCTCCTGTTAATAGCGCAAGAGTAATCCAGATACCGTAAACATGCAATAGGTTAGCTTTATGGCCTTTATGGAATTTTGTTTTCCAAGTCCAGTTCAAAACAGCGTGCCGTGCGACTGTAACTCGTTCGTATGTGAAACGAGCATGCATCGTCGATACCGTGGTAGGCTATAATTTTTTTCATCCGTTTATCGAGTGTTCCATGAAGTCCATTACCCTACGCACTGTGGCGAAAGAGGCCAAGGTGTCGATTGCCACAGTCTCCAAAGTGGTCAATGGCATCAACAAAGGAATTTCCGACGAAACCGTCGCTCGTGTCCGACAGGTCATTCAAGAACTGAATTACCGTCCCAGCCGGCTCGGACGCGAGCTTCGCACTCGACGCAATTATATTGTGGGTATGGCAATTGTGGATGAGTCACCCACGTTTCTCACGGATCCTTATACGACTCAGTTGGTGGCTGGCCTTTCAAATTTTCTGGGTCAACACAACTACGGACTTCTACTGCATGGCATTGCGCCAAAAGACTTCAGCCATTCGTTTTTGCTCAAAGAATCGGTTGTGGTGGCATTTTGCCTGTTGCTGTCAGGAACTACGGGCACCAGGCGCAAATATCTGGATCTCGTGCATGCCAGCGGTCATCCTATGGTGGTGTTTCAGGAGCAGCCACAAACCGCCCTGACTGATTGCTGCTTTGTGAATCAGGACGATAAGGCGGGCGCTTTGGCGCTTGCCAAAAAAATCATGGAGCGTGGCCCCAGACGCGTATTCATTCTTACACCACAATTGCAATGGCACGCCATTCAGGTCCGGGTCAAAGGTTTGCGCACCGTCCTCGACAACCACAACTGCGAATATCAGCTCATTTCAAGCGATGAGAATCATCGCGAATCAATAGCCACGGCGCTAGATCGTGCCATGGAACTTCACGGTATGCCCGACGTAGTAGTTGGAACCAATGATCGGCTTGCATATGTTGCTTACCGACATCTGACCGACAAGGGACATCGTGTTCCCGAGGATATCGGAATCACCGGCTTCAATGCGTTCGAGTCCGGTACGTCGTTGGGACCGATTTTGGAATCCATAAAATCGCCGGCATACGAACTGGGTGAAGCGGGTGGCAAAGCATTACTCAATCGCCTCGAATCGGGCAGCTTTGCCGCCCGATCCTTACTCCTTCCGGTCACACCAGTACCAGGCAATACCCTCAGCTGATTTTATTTATTGCGTAAAGTCGTGACAGACGTCAATCATTGCGGGCTCAATCTGCAACTTGTTCGATAACTGCGCGCAGAAAGCGACGAAGCCGTTCGTTCTTCGGATTCACAAATATTTCCGTGGGTGTGCCCTCTTCAACAATTCGCCCACCATCCATAAAGATGACTTTATCCGCCACTTCTTTCGCAAACTGCATTTCATGTGTAACGAGAATCATGGTCATGCCTTGACGCGCCAACTCACGAATCACAGCAAGCACTTCCCCAACGAGTTCTGGATCCAGTGCGGAAGTGATTTCATCGAGCAGTAGAACGCGAGGCTTCATTGCAAGGCAGCGTGCAATTGCGACACGCTGTTTCTGGCCGCCCGACAATTGAGCCGGGAAGGCATCAGCTTTTTCCGCAAGACCCACACGCTGCAGCAGCTCCATGGCCTGTTCTTGCGCCTGCTGCAGCGATAGTTTCAAAACCTGTACAGGCGCTTCCGTAACATTTCCCAGCACTGTCATATGGGGAAAAAGATTGAAGTGCTGAAACACCATGCCGATGCGCGTACGCAACTGATTGACATCGGTTTGATTGGTAATCTCCTGGCCATCAAAAAAAATGTGTCCTGCCGAAGGTTTGACCAGGCGGTTTATGCATCTGAGCAAAGTGCTTTTGCCCGATCCGCTGGGTCCGATCAAGGCGACACTTTGTCCTTCCTGTACAGACAGATCTATGCCCCTGAGAACTTCCACATCGCGGAACGACAGACGAACGTCCTGCAATTTGACAATCTCCCGGTTCATTGGGTCTCTCCCTTACGTTCCAGCCGTTTCGCCAGTCGCGATAATGGAATGCATATTGCCAAATAAATGACACCTGCCATCATGTAGACGGCAAGACTTCGATAAGACTGAGTAGCAGCATCGTAAGAGCGGTACATGATTTCAGGCACGGATATGGTCAGCGCAAGTGAGGTATCCTTGATCATGGCAATTACAAAATTGGTCAGCGGCGGCAAGGTGATCACAAACGCCTGTGGCAGTACAATACGCTTCATCGCCTGAACTGCAGTCATGCCCAGTGAACGCGACGCCTCCACCTGCCCAAAATCAATGGCTTCAATACCCGCCCGGAAGATTTCCGCCGAGTACGCACCGCCAATAAAACCCAGCGTCAGCACCGCGGCGGAAAAAGCATCAAACCGAATACCTATATTGGTCAGACCGTAATAAACAATGAATAATTGCAGTAATGCCGGCGTGGCACGCACCAATTCAATATACACTGCAGCAATTCTTTTGAGCCATTTGACACGTGACATATATGTGAATGTGACGATCAAGCCAATGATGACACTCAGAATCAAAGCCAGGACGGTCAATTCAACTGTGATAACTGCGCCCTGCAGGATGTAGAGAAAATACTTTTCAACCAGAGCCAAATAATCTGTCATTTTCTTCCTGCGTTAAAGTTGAACAAAAGGCTTTATTTGCGAGACACGTACCAGGCCGCGCAGTCATGGGCTTTCATAATCACGGCGAAACCTCTTCCCGACCATTACGTTTAGTCAGAACATCAATGCAATCTAACCGAATTTGCCGGTCAAATATGAGGGATTGGTCATCCCATATTTGTTCATTATGGCCTTAGCCTGTCCGGTCTCGGAAATTTTAGCAATGCTGTCGTCAAAGGCTGCTATCAGACTCTCTGTTCCGTTTTTCGAGAATACGTAATAGTTCGCTGGCAATGTTTCGCTGCCCAGATAGGAAGGCGCTAGCGCCTCCAGAACGGCAAAGTCATAGTCCGGGTTTTGTGCCTTGGCGTAGTCAAAGGTATATCCCCACCATATTGCGCCATCAATGCGACCAGCTTTCAAATCCATCAGCATGGGGTCAGCCGTGTCGTACTTGTGTATATCTCCGGTTTCGAATTTCTTCTGTATTGCTGCGGCCTCCAGTTCCTGAGCGGAGCCGCGTACAGTCCCAATTACCTTACCCTTCAAATCTTCAGTCTTTTTGACAGCACCCTGCTTACTGGCAACCAGCACATCTATACCATACCAGATCGGACGCTTGTTATACGCGACGACTTTTTCACGCTCCGGCGTACGATACAACATGGCGATGACGTCAACCCGCTGCGAATCCAGAGACGGGGCAAAGGCCGAATGGGTCAGAATAATTGGATCGACCTGAACACCGATCTGCTTGGCGATCAATTGCGTAAAGTCTGCGTCCACGCCTTTCCACTGTCCGGAAGCCACATCCACCCAGGATTCCGGTGGAACGCTGAACGCGCCAACACGCATGAATCCCCTCTTCTTAATATCAGCCAATACATCTGCCGACTGCGCATTGGCATCGTTCATTCCCGAAATGAGACCACTCGCTGCGATCAGGGCGCCGCCACCCAACGTGGTCAGAAAGCTGCGGCGGTTAAGTTCAGTTGTCATGTCTGTGTCCTTGAGTGCTCACTGTGAAAAATCGGAAACTACAACACACCGTATTTCTTGTACACATCACCCAACAAAAGTCCATTATCGAGTTCTTCACGTGTGTGATTTTCACTCTGAACTTTCTGAAGTGATTTCTCTATCACCTCACCTGCTATTTCAATCGGAATCACAACAACGCCGTCTGCATCAGCAAAGATCAGATCCTGACTGCGTACGGTAACTCCGCCGCATTGAATCGGCAGATCATAATTCATCATTTTTCCCCTGCCTTGTGAATCCAATGGCCCGATACCACCGTGAAATACAGGGAATTGCAGCTTGCGAATGTATTTGATATCTCGTACCAGACCGTCGGTGACACAACCGACAGCGCCGCGATGACGCGAAGCGGTGCTCAGCAGTTCGCCCCATGGCGCGATGCGGGTTGTGGGCCCGTCACACCCGAGCACGGCAACATCATTCGGCTTAAGATCATCGATTAGCGCGATTTCATGTTCGTAAGGATTTTCGCCGGTCGCTACGGAAAAGGTGTTCATGAAATAGCCTGTGCGCGCCCTGCCAAAAATCGTGTCTTCTTCGGACAAGGGTCGAACGAATGGAAGCATGGCCTGGTTTCGATAGCCCATACCATCAAGGACGTCTGACAGAACGGCGGAATATAGCTTGTGCTTCAGATTTTCAAAATCAAACTGCTCCTGTTTCATTACTGACCTCTTTGTTGAGTGAATCTGTGTTGATCACATTTGCCATTGACGATGAAGCATCTCCTGCCCGGCCAATGCGGTATTTACAAAACAGCGATTCTCGATTGGTTAAACGTTTAACCATATTAAGGTGTTTATTTTGATATCGTCAATATAGGGACTTTCCCGAGGTTTATTTACTCAATGCCCAAAGGTACAGGGACGCGGTGCTTCCGTATGGTGAATAGCGGCGCCGGTATCGTTCAAAACGTTCACGCGGCAGTGTTTTATGTTTGTAAAGCCGCATGATGCCGCGCTGAATCGCCAGATCTCCCCAACTGAGAACGTCGGGTCGGCCTAGAGAAAAAATCATCAGCATTTCGGCAGTCCATACGCCGATTCCTTTAAGGCTGGAAAGTGTACGAACCACATCTTCATTGCTCATCTGGTCGATTGCATCCAGATTGAGATGCCCGCTTTGCACGGCCAGCGCCACGCCGCGCATATATTCAACTTTGCGCATACTGGTACCGCAACGCTGTAATTCTGTAGGCTCTACTGCCAGAAGTGCTTCCGGCGTCATTTGCCCTGAACACAGTTGCAATAGACGGGCATTGACCGTGCGAGCTGCGGCAACAGATATCTGCTGTTCAGTGATATATCGGATCAGGGCGGCAAAAAGATCGGGTATGATTTCGCGCTCTATCAGCCCGATACGCTCGATGGCTTCTGCCATGCGTTTGTCCCGCTTTTTCAGCCAGTTCAGTTCTGTGTCGCCGTATTCAAAGATCGGCATTCGCTGCCTCCCCATCGCTGCCTCTGTTTCATTATTGTAAGCGAAAAGGAAAACATTCCCGACTTCCGACATCAGCCAACCCGTTGTAGCCTGCAGTGGTGTGCAGGAACATTTCCGTAGGCAGGCTGATACCCGCGCTGGCCGGGCCTGCGGTCATATACTCACCGCAGGCATGCCTTGCTGTCAGTTCGCTCCAGCCTTCAGAATAGGCTCGCTCACGCCGTCCACACCGACCAGAGAAAGCACAGTGGTGAAGCTGACCTGCGATCCTTTCCAGGCGTCGGTTGGATCAAACCATTCTTCCAGCGAATGCGAGCCGCCGGATTTGCCGCCGCTACCCAGAATCATTGCCGGAATATTCAGGCTCATGGGCACGTTGGCATCGGTACTGCCTGCGCGCGTCTCACCTTTGCCACCAGCCAGTGCAATGGATTCCAGTGCGGCCATGACAATTGGACTATCTTTCGGCGTCGTGCCAGCGGGACGATCGCCGATCAGCTTCGCATCAGAGACAATCTTGCCATCTGCTTTCCAGCGATCATTTTCTTCCTGTACGCCCTTGTCAATCGCACTCATGATATTACGCTCGGCATCAAGCAGAGCATCGGTCTGATTGGACCGGATATCGACAGCCATTTTCGCATCACCGGCAATAGAGTTGACAGACGTGCCGCCACCTACCGTCCCGACCGTGAACGTGGTTTTTGGGTCGGTGGGAACCTGAACATCGCCGATATGTGCAATCGCCCGGCCCATGGCATGAATTGCGCTGGGCACCTTTCCAAAGGCGCCGAAACTGTGCCCGCCAGGACCTTTGAATGACACTTCATAGCGATGACTGCCCGTACCCTGGGTCAGTACTTTGTCACCTT
>JBEBTQ010000215.1:0-6086 GCA_040393685.1 Advenella kashmirensis
TCCGACGGATGGGTCAGAGAAGAACTCAGTAACAGATTATGCGAGCCACCGGCATTACCTGTCGTCTTCATGCCGAGTTTCCTCGCGGTATACGTCGACAGAAGATAACCATTGAGCACGCCGTCAGTCAGCAACTGGCGCGCGCGGGTTTGAACGCCTTCATCGTCGAAAGCGGAACTGCCCATTGCACCCTTGATAAACGGGTTCTCGCTGATCTGCAGGTGTTTGGCCATGACCTGCTTGCCAAGAGAATCCAGCAAGAAGGTTGACTTGCGATACAGCGCCCCGCCACTGATAGCCTGGGTCAGTGCGCCCAGCAGGCCCAGTGCCAGCGGGGCTTCGAAAAGAACCGGGTATTTACCCGTGCGAATACGGCGCGCGGACAGTCTGGACAAGGCACGCTGGGCGGCATATTCGCCTACCGCAGCACCCCCTGCCAGTCTTTCCGGGTAACGGTCAGTGGTATACCAATAGTCGCGATGCATATTGTCGCCCTTGCCCGCAATGGCCGTGACCGACATGCCGTGGCGGGAATAGGGATAACCTCCCATGAACCCGCGCGAGTTGGCCAGCACGAAACGACCCTGGTAGGTGTCCACGCCCGCGCCTTCGGAGTTGGTAATCTGCTTGCTGTAATTGAGTGCCGCGGCTTCGGCTTCGATCGCCATTTCCGCTGCCTGTTCGGATGTAATATCCCAGGGTCGGAACAGTTCCAGATCAGGCTGTTCAACAGCCAGGTCAGCTTCATCGGGCAGGCCGGCAGCTTCGTCGTTGGCGGTATATTTGGCGATATTCCAGGCAGCTTCCACGGTCTCGCGAATGGCTGCCTCGGACAGATCTGAGGTGGAGGCCGAACCGCGCGCCTTGCCTGCAAACACGGTTACGCCCAGTGAGCGGTCCTGGGTCTTTTCGACCGTTTCAATATTGCCTTTGCGAACAGAGACAGACAATCCACCCGATTCGGAGACTTCGGCCGCAGCATCGCTGGCGCCCTGTTTTTTGGCATGCGCCAGGGCCAGTTGAACAAGTTCTTCAAAATCGGGCTGGGAATGAGACATAGGTGTTTTCGGATTCATTCGGGAATTCATTATGACGGCTTTACGTTAGGCGGTTATCATACTGACATATTAACCATTTTATTGATAGCGATGTATGCAGAACGCCGATGATAACGATGACGGACCGCTTTATGACCGTCCCAGCAAGTCCCAGGTAAAACGGGAACTGCTTGCCATCCTGGAACTGGGCAAGAAAGTCATCGAGCTGCCCCTGGAGAAAGTCAAGCAGCTTGATCTGGAAGAAAAGACCTTCGAGGCCATTCGCATTGCCCAGAAAACCACGGGTCGTGAGGGCCGCCGTCGCCAGATTCACTATGTAGGCAAACTGCTGCGTACGGCCGATACGCAGGCAATTGCCAAAAAAATGGACGAGTGGGAAAACGGCTCGCGCGAACAGACCGCCAATATGCATCGCATGGAAACGCTGCGCGACCGACTGATTGACGAAGACGACGCCCTGACCCGTCTGCTCAATGATTACCCGGAAGCTGACGCGCAGGCGCTGCGTACGCTGATTCGCGGAGCACGTCGTGAACGCGATCAGAATGCCAGCCTGCCCGCCGGGCGTGAACCCCAACGCAAGCATTACCGCGCCCTCTTCCAGGCGCTCAAGCTGTTGCTGAACAAGGAATAGATTCAATGGAAAAGTTACTGGACTGCGTGGAAATAGAACACGGCAGTGATAAACAGGCTGCGGCCGACTATTCAGTCATCTGGATGCATGGACTGGGGGCCGATGCCAACGATTTTGTCCCGGTCATTCCTGAACTGCATCTGCCTGCCGACAAACGTATCCGCTTTGTCTTTCCCAATGCGCCGGTACGGCCTGTGACCATCAACAATCAGATGCCGATGCGGGCCTGGTACGACATCATGGCGCTCAGCAATGTCAGTCGTGATGTGGATGAAGCCGGTCTGCGTGCTTCGCAGAGCGAGATTGAAGCCCTGATCCGGCGCGAGAACGAGCGCGGCGTGCCTACAGAACGCATCGTACTTGCCGGCTTTTCACAGGGCTGCGCCATGGCCTATCAGACGGGCCTGCGTTCGCAAAAAAAACTGGCAGGCCTGATCTGCCTGTCCGGCTATCTGCCCATGGCCGATAAGACCGTCAGCGAACACAATACTGCTCATCTGGATATGCCTATTTTTATTGCACATGGTACATATGACCCGGTGGTCAATATTGCCTTTGCAGAACAGACCCGGGACTGGCTGCTGGCCAACAACTACACTCAGACCGAATGGCACACGTATCCCATGGCGCACTCGGTCAACCTGGACGAGATCCGTGACATTTCCGCGTTTCTGCAACGCATCACGGCGTGATGAGAATTGGCCGCGGGGACCGCAGCTTTTACAGCTGATGCACCCTTCGCTCTCAATACAGATATCACGCATGAAATAGATGGCCTGTCCCTTCCGGACAGGCCATTCTTCTATTCATGCAGACGTTCGCCGTCGTGCCGCAGTGATCAACTTGCCGATCCCATCCGACTAGAATTCGATAATGTTGCCGTCCAGCGCCTGCATGACGTTCGGTGGCAGCGCGCCAGGATTTTCCATCAGAAAACGGTCCAGTTCATGCCCGGCATGGGTGAACCACGTTGTACCCGGCGCAAGCCTGTCGTGGATGTCCAGCGCCTGGTTCAAATCATTGTGATTGCGGCCCGCGGTTTCGCGAGGCGGATAGGAGCAGTCAAGCACGCAATAATCCAGCCTGACTTTGCGCAGCAGTGCCAGTACTTTTGGTTCCAGTCCGGCCGTATCAGTCAGGTAAGCCAGCTTGCCGCCCTTTTCCGTACAGATGAGATAACCCAGAGTGGGTTTGGAATGCTGCAGCGGCAATGCCGTCATCTGAAAACCCGGAAAATCACAAGTTTGATAGGGAGCGAAGGTGTGGGAGAAATCCAGAATGCCAGGATGTTTGTACAAATCGGCAAACCCGAGTTCATCAACAGGACCGTAAACCGGTAACCGCAAATTGACACCCCAGCGAAGATGCAGCAAACCCTGCGCATGATCTGCGTGATAGTGCGTCTGGAAAATGCCGTTCAGGGATCCAGGTGCGCAGCGGCTTGCCAGATCGGTCAGGCCGCTGTCGATGAGCCACTGCCCCTTTTGATTCTGCAGCAAGGCACTACAGGGACGACGTACGTATCTGCTATCGGCATGCGCACGACGGCAGGCAATGCAATCACAGTTGTAAACCGGCATCTGCGCCGAATTGCCTGTGCCCAGGAAGGTGAATTTCATGATGCGTTCCTGATGGTGGCAGGCGTGATCCTGTCTAGCAGTGCGCCAATGGTGGCATCAAGCGCGCCGGAATTATCCAGCAGCAGAAAATCAGTGCCGTGTTCGCGCAGCCGTTCAACAAACGCCAGATCCATAGTTGCGTTGCGGGCCAGCCGCTGGGCAATTTCCTCGCGGTTTTCCCGGCCCCTTGCCAGCAGACGCTGCAGAAGCAGTTCTGTCTGCACCTTGAGCAGCACGACCAGCAACCCGGGATAGCGCTGCGCCGCGGTCTCGCAATAGGCACGCGATCCGTTAACCAACACCGTCCTGCCGGCTGCCAGATGCTGATTCATTTCGGTGGCGATGCCATAGGCAAGCCCATTGGCTCGCCAGCTCATGGCGAACTTTCCTTCCTGTTCCATGCGGTCGAAATGCTCAGGGGAAAGGCCATACGCATCCTCACCTTCGGCCTCCGCAGAACGGGTGATGTAGCGTTTCATGACATGCACGGCACCCTGGCCGCGCGCCGCCACTCCATTCAGTACGCTGTCCTTGCCCGCCCCTGAGGGGCCAATCAGATACACCAGTTTGCCACCCATCAAAACACGCGTTCCCCATGTCGCAGTACCTGCCGTACGACAAACTGTTTGCCGGAATCCTTGACCCGCAACAGATCGGCAACCAGACCCGGCAGTATCTGTCCGCGATCGGGCAGATTGGCCGATTGCGCAGGCGCCAGACTGACCATATTGACCGCCTGCGGCAGACTGATCCCCAAATCCGACTGACTCAGGATGCGGACCGACTGCAGCATGCTGGCCGGATAGTAATCACTGGACAGAATATCCAGCACGCCGTTGCGCGCCAGATCGGATGCGGCAATATTGCCCGAATGTGAGCCTCCGCGCACCACATTGGGCGCACCCATCAGGACTTTCAGACCCAGCTCGTGGCTCATCGATGCGGCTTCATGAGTGGTGGGGAATTCGGCAATGGTCATGCCAAAGCCAGCCGATTCCTGCACATGCTCGCGAGTGGCATCATCGTGACTTGCCAGCGAGAGTCCGCGTGCCTGACAGATGTCCACGATACTGCGACGGTATTTGACGCTGAAGCGTTCCGCATTGCCTTTCTGCCTCTTTATGAAGTCATCCATTTCCTGATCGCTCAAATGATACTTGCCCTGATAGTACTCGCGATACTTTTCGTAATTGACGAACTGACGCTGACCAGGTGTGTGATCCATGACCGACACGAGATGTACCAGGTCATTTCCGACCAGATCTTCGAATATTTCAAGTGTCTTTTCATGACTCACTTCGCAGCGCAAATGCAGGCGATGTTCTGCGCGGGTATGCCCGTCATGGGCAGCGTGCGAAATGGCCTCGATCATTTTTGGCAGCTGCAGCAGGCGGTTTCCTTTTGGATTGACATCGCCGATAGACAGCGCATCGAACACAGTTGTGATACCCGAACCGACGATCTGCGCATCGTGAGCCAGTACCGCATTTTCTGATGGCCAGTCCACGCCTGGCCGCGGGTTCATGTACCGCTCCAGATTATCCGTATGCAGTTCGATCAGACCCGGAAAAATATAGTCGCCGCCCCAATCCTCTGCGCCGGCCATGGAGACCGGGCCTTCGCTGATCTCACTAATTTTTCCATTATTCAGCTTCAGCGTGCCGTGTATCACTTCGCTGGCCGTGACAATCTTTGCATTCGTGACGATGCGCTCATGCGACATGTTTCATCTCCTGTGTTGCGATATCCAGATAATGGTCGACGACGCTTTCCCTGGCGGCCTTGTCGTGAAAAATGCCGATCAGCGCGGAACCGCCGGCCTTGGCTTCAGCAATCATGTTCAGGACAACCTGGCGGTTGGTCTCGTCCAGTGATGCCGTGGGTTCGTCCAGCAGCATCAGTGGCCAGTTCACCATGAAGCCGCGCGCGATATTGACGCGTTGCTGTTCGCCCCCTGAAAACGTATTGGGTGCAAGCCCCCATAACCGTTGTGGAATATTCAGGCGCGTCAGCAGTTCCATTGCCCGTGCCCTGGCCTGCTGCGGCTGCCATCCACGCAACAGGGCCGGCTCCTGCACCACGTCAAGGCAGGTGACGCGAGGAATAACGCGCAGGAACTGGCTGACATATCCCATGCTTTCTCGTCTGACTGCCATGATCTGGCGCGGCGTTGCACCCACCAGTTCAACCATGGCGCCGCGATGCTGCAATTGGATCGAACCACCGCCAGGAAGGTAGTTTCCGTAAAGCGTGCGCAGCAGTGTCGATTTGCCGGCTCCTGATTGCCCATGCAGTACCACGCATTCGCCTGAGTGCAGGGAAAAGCTGATAGCCTTGAGGACATGCAGTTGAACGCCCTGCTGTTGATGCAGGGTAAAGGTTTTACAAAGGTCATGGACCTTGATGATTGTGTTCATACTGGCTCCATTGAGTTCATCGTGCCTTCGGAAAGGCTTTCTCTGAGATCATTCTGTTCGTCCATCACGGTTGCAATACTGATGAGACCAGCAATTGGGTATAGGGGTGTTGCGGGTCATCCAGGATCTGGTCGGTCAGACCGCTTTCCACAACCCGGGAGCGCCGCATGACCATCAGCCGGTCTGCCAGCAGACGGGCTACGGCCAGATCATGCGTCACAATAATCACAGCCAGACCCAGGTCTCTGACCAGAGCGCGCACCATGTCCAGCAGGCGAGCCTGCACCGAGACGTCCAGTCCTCCGGTAGGTTCGTCCATGAACACCAGACGCGGCCCCGAAACCAGATTTCTTGCAAT
>JBEBTQ010000216.1:0-6053 GCA_040393685.1 Advenella kashmirensis
TTCGCGTCTTACATCCCCGCCCTGAACGACGGGGTCTTTCGACGCAGTTGATAAAACGGCCTGCACCTTTCATTTGAAATAAGACATATTGTTGCAAACGCCCGGCGCGCAAGGCTCTCAGAGCGCAAGCGCCAGAAATTCATGAATCAGCTTTTCACGGACGTTGGAGCGCAGCCACATCATCCCCAGCCTGCGGGTCGGAACAGGACCTGGCAGCTTATGCCGGATGAGCCCTGGGTCGTACTGGTTACCATAACTCCAGTCAGGCACAACCGAAACGCCCAGATCCGCTTTAACCAGATCAGAGATATAGTCCAGCCCGTCCAGTTCCAGCCAGGGTTCCGGATTGACGCCATGCGCCTTCAGATAATCATCCGCCATTTTTCCTGCGACAACACGTCTGTCATATCGGATAAACGGATACTTTCTTATGATCGAAAAAGGATCCTGTCCCTGTAGCCTGGCAGGCGCCAGCAGAATCAGGGGCTCACTTCTGAGCTGTTTCCATTCCACAGTCTTGGGTAAATCAAATAGCGGATGAACCATGAGTGCAGCATCCAGTTCGCCCTGCATAAGTCGCTGATACAGGACGGTGGATGCGGCAGGTTCAATGACAATCTTGATATCGGCATGTTTGTGCAGCCATTTCCGGAGCGCCTCTGGCAACAGGCCTTTTACCACGGAAGGTGTAGCGCCCAGAGTAAATGGCCCCGCAGGCAGCTCGGTATTGCTGGCAAGCGAATTGAAATTCCGGACTTCGGCCAGAACCAGTTTGGCCTGGCGCAACACTTTGCTCCCCGCTTCGGTGGGCATCATAGTGCGGCCAACCCGATTGACAAGTGCCGTACCCACTTCGGTTTCCAGCGCCTTCATTCGCAAGGAAACAGCGGTTGGTGTGAGGTCAAGATGCCGGGCCGCCGCCGCAATGGAACCCAGTTCCACAACCTGTACAAAGCTTTCCAGAAATCTCGTATCCAACGCGCCTCCTGAACAACGGTTTGGTCCATCTGCTGCAATTGCCCGTCAGAAATTAGTTTTCCTTCTGTCTGAAGCCAGCAAAAGCAGCTTGTTCTCATGTTATGAAGTTTCAATAATAGCATCTTGCCTCACCTTATTGCAGTTGCCATTGCTTCGGATTTCATCTGCAATTCTTCAGGAATCGGCCGGTTTTCATCTGTATTTCACCCGCCATTTATCGGAAAAGGACACTATGCCAATTATCGAATCGATCCAGGTTTGCGCGCCCGTGGTGCCACTGGATAAAGTCACTTCATTCTCCAACCGCACCGTCAGTGCAAGGCATTACGGCCTGGTCAAGGTTACATCGACGGATGGGGTCACGGGTGTTGGCTTCTGCTATGTCGGAAGTGCCGGCGGTCCGATTTTCAACGCCGCCGTCACCCAGCTGCTGGCGCCTGTATTGATGGGTAAAGATTCCTATGCCGTTGAGGGACTGTGGCAGGCAATGTATCAGGAATCGTTGTTGCAGGGTCGTTCGGGCACAGTCATGCGTGCACTGAGTGCCCTGGACATTGCACTTTGGGACTTGAACGCGAAAACACACCAGCTTCCTTTGCATAAATATCTGGGTGCGGTGTCTTTAGACCGAGTTCCTGCCTATGCCAGCGGCGGCTATTATCTGGATGGTAAAACACCAGGCCACCTTGGCGAAGAAATGGCAAGTTATGTAGCCAAGGGTTTCAAAGCCGTGAAAATGAAGTCGGGTCGACTTTCTCCCCGCGAAGAAGAAGAACGTCTGAAAGCGGCACGCGAGGCGGTGGGTCCCGATGTTGAACTGATGATGGATATGAACAATGCCTGGTATGACACGACTCAGGCCATGCAATATGTCCGTCGCTTCGAGCAGTACGATCCTTATTTTATTGAAGAACCCTTTTCGCCGGACGACGTGGAAAATCACGCGCGACTGGCATCGATGACACACGTCCCTATTGCCACAGCAGAGATCGGCTATGGCCGCTGGTACCACAAAGCGCTGATGGATCAGGGCGCGGCATCGATACTGCAGACCGATGCGGCCGTTTGCGGTGGCATTACCGAATGGCGCCGCATCGCACAGACTGCCGCCAGTTACGGACTGGTCATGTGCCCTCATTGGTTCCATGATCTGCACGCACCGTTGGTAGCCAGTACACCCAACGCCCGCTATGTGGAGTATTTCTGGGATGACCAGGTGCTCAACTTCCGAAGACTGGTTGACCGACAGCTATCGCACGAAGATGGCAATGTGATTCTGCATCAGGAGCCTGGACTGGGCTTCGGGTTTGACGAAAAGTACGTGACCAGTCTTGCCAAATGGGAGCTGATCAAATAACGCCGCGATGCGGCAGCAGTATAACGACAAGCGGCGGGAAAACGCCCAGGGAGACAGACGTGAAGACTTTTCTACATGCCATTGCAGCATCAGTTTTATCGACAGGTTTGATTTCGGGCACCGCCCATGCGCAGGACGACTGGCCGAACAAGAGCATCACATATGTGGTCCCCTTCCCCGCCGGCAGCAATACAGACGTTCTTGGAAGGATTATTGCCGATGAACTCGGCAAACGCCTGAAAGTTTCAGTTGTGATTGAGAACAAACCCGGCGCCACCGGTATGATCGGCTCAACCTACGTAGCGAGAGCCAAGCCGGATGGTTACACCATCATGGGTGGCAGCATTGCGTCGCACGCAATCAACGCCGGGCTTTTCAAAAATATGCAATATGATCCGGTTGCCGATTTTGCACCCATTACCAATATCGGATTCAACGCCAACACACTTGTGGTAGCAAACAAGAGTCCGTTTAAGGATCTCAAGGACATCATTGCTGCGGCAAAGGCAAAGCCCGAGTCTGTCAGCTACGCTTCGTCAGGCATCGGCACAACCCAGCACCTGTCAGGAGTGCTGTTCGGCCAGCAGGCCAATATTCAGATCGTGCATATCCCTTACGGCGGCAAAGCAGCACTTCCTGACGTTATGGGCGGCCAGGTCAGCATGATGTTCGAGGGGCCGACAGTCATTCCACATGTGAAAGAAAAAACGGTCAGAGCGCTTGCGGTCACCTCTGGCAAGCGCCTGGAGAGCCTGCCTGATGTTCCCACCATGAAGGAATTAGGGCTGCCCGACTATGAAATGCGGGCATGGCAGGCGATTTTTGCACCAAAAGATACGCCAAAACCCATTATCGATAAGCTCTATTCGGAAATCAAAGCCATTCTGGCCACCCCGCGGGTACGGGAAAAACTCGACACGATGGGTGTTGAGCCCTCGGGCATGCCTCCTGAAGAGTTCGCCGCATTTCAGAAACAGGAAGTGGATAAGTGGCGCACGGTCATTCAGAAGGCAAATATCAAAGTTCAATAAACCACTATTTGGCATTAGCCAGCAATACTTGATAAGGAGAAATAATGTCTGGATCAATCAAGGGGGTACTGTCCCCCGTTATTACGCCATTCCAGCAAGATGGCAGCGTAGATCTTCCGCGATTCACAGAACAATGCAAATGGTTGCAGTCGAACCAGATTGGCCTGGCTTTTCTGGGAACCAATTCGGAAGCCAATTCAATATCGCCCGATGAACGCATGGAAATGATTGATGCCGTGATTCAGGCAGGGCTGGACCCCAACGGCATGATGCCGGGCACCGGTGGCTGCGATCTGCCCACCACCGTGCGCCTGACGCGACATGCTGTCAATCAAGGGTGTGCCGGCGTACTGATGTTGCCACCTTTCTATTACAAGGGCGTCTCAGACGAAGGGCTTTTCCGATATTTTTCTGAGGTCATACAGAAGGTCGGTAACGACAGTCTCAGAATCTACCTGTACCACATCCCGCCTGTTGCTCAGGTCGCCATCACGCTGCCATTGATAGAGCGCCTTCTGAAGGAATATCCCGACGTGATTGCAGGTGTGAAAGACTCTTCAGGCGATTGGAAGAACACTCAGGCCATGCTGGAGCAGTTCGCTTCCCAGGGATTTGACATCTTTGCCGGCAGCGAAAGCTTTCTGCTGCAAACCTTGCGCGGCGGCGGCGCCGGTTGCATCAGCGCAACGGCGAATGTCAACGCACCCGCCATCCACGAGCTTTACAAAACGTGGCAGGAACCGGATGCCGACAGCAAACAGGAAAGTCTGAATGTCATTCGCAATATATTCCAGAGTTTCCCCATGATTCCTGCCCTGAAATCGGCGATTGCCCACTGGAGCGGGAATGATTCGTGGAAACGTGTGCGCTCACCACTGGTTGAACTGACCGATGCGCAACATCGGGATCTGATTCAGCAGCTGGAAGCAGCGGGTTTCAGTATTTCAGGATTGAAGAAATAATTTGGGTCAATAGTGGCGCGGCACCTTTGGCGCGCCACTTTCACGAACGCTTTGGCAAAAAAGCTCAAATCACCGGTTTTGATTGCGACGTCTGGCCACAAATGGCTGTAAGCTGAAGACCGAGCGCTTTTAAAACCGCCATCGTGGTTTTGAGAGTGGGATTACCTCGTTCACTAAATGAACGATATAGTTGTTCTCGAGAAAGACCTGTTTCCTCTGCAATCTGAGCCATGCCTTTTGCACGAGCTACTATGCCAAGCGCCTTAGCGATATAGCCGGAATCTCCAGTTTCCAGCGCATCGGCCATAAAAATAGCGATATCTTCGTCAGTTTCCAGCACGGCAGCTGGATCGTAATTAGTAAATTTTTCGGTCATTTTGTGCGCCCCATTCTTTGGCGATTTGCTTTGCTTTTATTATGTCGCGGCACTGCGATTTCTTATTGCCACCACACAAAAGCAGGATCAAGACGTTTCCCCGCTGCTGGAAATAAACCGAAGAGCCTTACGATACTTGCCATTTTGGTAATGCTACGCATGCGTAGCGCACTGCGTAATTTCTGCGTAGTTTCAATGAAATATGCTGATTCTATCCGATCAAATTATTTCGCGCCTAGAAGCTAACCTATTGATTTTAATAATTATTGGTTCTTTTCAATTGATCAGTTCAGCGCACTTGGTGCCTCCGACAGGAATCGAACCTGTATCAAGAGCTTCGGAAACTCTTATTCTATCCATTGAACTACGGAGACGCTCAACTGAGTCGGTTATTCTAACCTATTGTGAAGATTCCTGTAAGGTTACGAGGGTGTCTGAACGAAGTTAATTCTGCTTAAAAAAAGACACTTTCACCCCTCGGCTGGCGCAATCACGTACAAAAGGGGGTGACAATAGTTATAATCCCACATTACTTATTATTTCACTTTCGGGGGAAAGGGCATGGTCCGGCAGCACGCGAGTCAGTTGGCTTCTCTTTTTTCACTATTTAACCTTGCAATGACCTGTAGGATGTATCTATGAGCGATCAAACAGAACACCACGAAGAACATGATGAACATTCAAGCCCCATCAAAACGCCAAAACAGCTGATTGTTGTCGTCGCTCTCGCGTTCATCCTTCCCATCCTGATCATTATCCTCCTGGTCAATGTTGTGATTTCTGGCACCACCTCGGGTGCTGGTAGTGATTCCTTAACCGAAGAATCCATCGCATCCCGAATCGCCCCCGTTGCCAAGTACAACACGGCTCCCGTGATCGTGGCTGCCGCTGCCGCAGGTCCGAAAAAACTCAAGACAGGCGAAGAAGTCTACAAAGGCCTCTGTATGGGCTGTCATGACAGTGGCGTCTCAGGCGCGCCCAAGTTTGGTGACTCCGGCGCCTGGGCACCTCGCCTGAAAGCGGGCCAGGAAGAAGTAGTCAAAATCGCCCTGCACGGTCTGAACGCAATGCCTCCTAAAGGTGGCGATCCCAGTCTGAGCGATCTGGAAGTGGAACGCGCTGTGGTTTACATCGCGAACCATTCCGGTGGTTCATTCAAAGAACCGGCCGCGCCTGGTGGTGAAGGTGCTGCTCCTGCTGAAGGTGCCGCCCCCGCCAAAGATGCCGCTCCAGCCGAAGGTGCTGCTCCTACTGAAGGTGCTGCTCCTGCTGAAGGTGCTGCACCTGCGGAAGGTGCTCCTCCTGCGGAAGGTGCTGCACCAGCCGAAGGAGCAGCTCCTGCCGAGGGT
>JBEBTQ010000217.1:0-6045 GCA_040393685.1 Advenella kashmirensis
GGATGTAGAGGAAGTGGCCGAGAAAACGCCTGAAAAAATCCTCAAGGTCTTTGTTGATCCTGCAAAAGGTTTCACAGACGAAGAAGCCCGCGAACTGGCACGTGGCATTGGCGTTCCTGATGCTTCAGTGGACAAGGCTGCCGTTGAGTTCCAGAAACTGTACCAGGCTTATTGGGATACCGATTCTTCTCTGGCTGAAATCAATCCGCTGATCCTTACTGGTTCAGGCGATATCATCGCGCTTGACGCCAAATTCAATTTCGATTCCAACGCGCTGTTCCGTCATCCCGAGATCGTTGAATACCGCGATCTGGACGAAGAGGATCCTGCTGAAATCGAAGCCAGCAAATTCGACCTGGCCTACATCCAGCTTGACGGCAATATCGGCTGCCTGGTCAATGGCGCGGGCCTGGCCATGGCCACCATGGACACCATCAAACTGTTTGGTGGCGAACCAGCCAACTTCCTGGACGTCGGTGGTGGTGCAACGGCTGAGAAGGTAACAGAAGCCTTCAAGATCATGCTCAAGAACAAGGAAGTCAAGGCTATCCTGGTAAACATCTTCGGTGGCATTATGCGTTGCGACGTGATCGCTGAAGGCGTGATCGCGGCATGCAAGGCCGTCAACCTCTCTGTCCCGCTCGTTGTGCGCATGAAAGGTACCAATGAAGAAATGGGCAAAAAAATGCTCGCAGAATCCGGTCTGCCAATCATCAGCGCCGACACCATGGCCGAAGCTGCAACCAAAGTTGTTGCCGCCGTTAAGTAAGCAAGGAATTTTTCATGTCAATTCTGATCAATAAAGACTCCAAAGTTATCACCCAGGGTATTACTGGTAAAACCGGCCAGTTTCATACACGTATGTGCCGTGACTACGCTTTCGGTAAAGAAGCGTTTGTTGCCGGTGTGAATCCGAAACGTGCAGGCGAAGATTTCGAAGGTGTGCCTATCTACGCATCCGTCAAGGACGCCAAAGAACAGACCGGTGCCAATGTATCGGTCATCTACGTGCCGCCAGCAGGCGCTGCTGATGCCATCTGGGAAGCCGTTGAAGCTGACCTGGATCTGGTTATCTGCATTACCGAAGGCATCCCTGTTCGCGATATGCTGGAAGTACGCAATCGCATGCGCGAAGAGAACAAAACCACGCTGCTGCTCGGCCCCAACTGCCCGGGTCTCATCACACCTGACGAGCTGAAAATCGGTATCATGCCAGCGCATATCTGCAAAAAAGGCCGTATTGGTGTTGTCAGTCGTTCAGGTACACTGACATACGAGGCCGTTGCCCAGCTGACCGAACTGGGTCTTGGACAATCCAGCGCCGTTGGTATTGGTGGCGATCCAATCAATGGTCTCAAACATATCGACATCCTGAAAATGTTCAACGACGATCCGGAAACAGACGCCGTTGTCATGATTGGGGAAATCGGTGGTCCTGATGAAGTGAACGCTGCAGAATGGGCCAAAGACAACATGAAAAAACCTGTGGTTGGCTTTATTGCCGGCGTAACAGCACCTCCAGGAAAACGCATGGGTCACGCCGGTGCACTGATTTCCGGTGGTGCCGATACGGCAGATGCCAAACTGGAAATCATGGAAGCTTGCGGCATTCGTACTACGCGCAATCCTTCAGAAATGGGCAAACTGCTCAAATCCGTACTGTAATGAACATCTGAAGCCGGCCGCAACAGCGGTCGGTCAAGGTCAGCCCCTGATACCACGACTACACAGTTGTGATATCAGGGGCTTTTTCTTTTGCGAGTTACCAGAATGTCAGGGGATTGTAAGCAAACATTCATAGAATGGTAAGCGCTAAAAAAACGGGTCCCCGCAGCAATTGCTTGGACAATAAACAGACAACAATTTCTCCTTGAAAGCTTATTTGGAAGGTTCACTATGGATGTAGGTTCTTCGGCGTTTTGGCTCGCCCTGCTGGAAATCATTTGGGTCAATATTCTGCTCTCCGGCGATAATGCGGTTGTGATTGCACTGGCGGCACGAACGCTACCGGCAGATCAGCAGAAAAAAGCGATTGCTATCGGTTCAGGCGCTGCGATCGTATTGCGGATTGTTCTGACACTGGTTGCAGCCAAGCTGCTGATGCTTCCTTATCTGAAAATTATTGGTGCTATCCTGCTGGTCTATATTGGCGTGTCACTGGTCAATTCCGATGATGATGAAGGCGGGCATGAGAAACACCATGCCACGCTGCTGAGCGCGATCCGAACTATTCTCGTGGCTGACCTGGTCATGAGTCTGGATAACGTGGTTGCGGTCGCCGCAGCTGCACACGGTGATACCACGCTCCTTATTATCGGTCTGGCGCTCAGCATTCCGCTGGTGATTTTTGGCAGTACGCTACTGCTGCGCGTCATCGAAAAGTTCCCGGTAATCGTGTGGCTCGGTGCAGCCCTGCTGGGATATATCGCCGGTGAAATGTTTGTTGGAGATCCTGTCATCGAACCGCGTTCCGAGACCTGGGCCTCTATGGTACACATGAGTCATCACCAATTTGGCATTGCCATGGGTGCGATTGGCGCTATCATCGTGCTCGTGATTGGCAAAATTTTGACATCGCGCGAAAAAAACTGACAGATTCCTGAATACACTGTTTTATAATTGCTCCCAATGTGGGGCAGAAGAAGAGGCACGCACGTGCCTCTTTTTTGTTTTATGCGCCCAGTAAACCTGCAAACTTATAACCCTGACAGAGGCAAATTTTCATTATGCTTGAGTTTCTACAAACCCTGAGCTGGACCGCAATTTTCCAGATTATCCTGATCGACATCCTGCTGGGTGGTGATAACGCAGTCATCATTGCACTGGCCTGCCGCAACCTGGAAAAGGCACAACGCATGAAAGGTATCCTCTGGGGAACCTTTGGTGCCATTATCATGCGGGTTCTTCTGATTGCCTTCGCCCTGAAGCTGCTGGAAATTCCATTCCTGAAAATTGTAGGCGGCGCCTTGCTGGTCTGGATCGGGATCAAACTGTTGATTCCAGAAGAAGACGAACATGGCAATGTAGCTGGCGGCACCTCGGTGTGGACAGCGGTGAAAACCATTCTGATCGCCGATTTTGTCATGAGTCTGGATAACGTGATTGCCATTGCCGCCGCCGCGCAGAAGACCACACCTGGACATGAAGTGGCGTATGTGGCCTTTGGTTTGATCGTGAGTGTGCCAATCATTATCTGGGGCAGCACGCTGGTTCTGAAACTGATTGATAAATACCCGCTGGTGATTACGCTGGGCGCAGGTCTGCTTGGCTGGCTGGCAGGGGGGATGCTGATCTCCGACGTATTTACCGAGAGGACGTTTTTCAATGGCGAAGCGCCACCGCAAGCTGTTAAGATTGCGGTAGAAGTCTTGGGTGTCATTCTGGTCGTTGGCCTTGGTAAATGGCTGGCTGGCCGCAAAGGCAAAAAGCAGGTGCCCAGCGCAGGCTGAATCGCCTGATTCCACCCTTAAGGCCTGTTGCTGATCGATCAATATCAGGATCAGGCCATCCAAAAACCCCGCCAGACTTCGGTTGAGCGGGGTTTGCTGTTTTATCTTTGCCTGGCGACAGGCTGTTACTTGTTTGAAGGTCCAACACGATGGAAGAAAAACCAAAACGTACCATATTGCAAGGCTTGTTCATTCTTGCTGTTATCGGGATCGTCGTTACCGTTGCCGTTAACTATTTGCGTTGATTGTCGCGGGCAGAAGTCTGAATGCACTGGCTGTATCAATGTGCATCAATGACTCTGCCAATTTGCTTCAGCGTCTGTTCTGCATTCACTATTAACAGGTACCTTGCGTGACCGATATCAAAAAACTTACCATTGCCACCCGCGCCAGCCGTCTTGCCTTATGGCAGGCGAATCATGTGCGGGATCGGCTTGTTTCGACGTTTCCCGGATTGCAGGTCGAACTGCTTGAACTCACAACGAAGGGGGATCAGATTCTGGATCGCACCCTCTCGAAAATCGGCGGAAAAGGGCTCTTTATCAAAGAGCTGGAAACGGCGCTGCTCGATGGCCGGGCTGATCTCGCTGTCCATTCGCTCAAGGACGTTCCCGTTGACCTGCAATCGCCTTTCGCACTGGCCGCCATTCTTGAACGTGCCGATCCGACCGATGCCTTTGTCTCCAACAAGTATCAGCGTCTGAGCGATCTGCCGGTCGGGGCTGTTGTAGGTACCTCCAGCCTCAGGCGCGAATCTCAGATACGGGCGGCTTTTCCGGAACTGGTTGTTCGTCCGCTGCGGGGCAATCTGGACACAAGGCTCGGTAAGCTGGACAAAGGCGATTACGACGCCATTGTGCTGGCGTCTGCCGGTCTTGAGCGGCTGGGGCTGGGCGAGCGCATTGCTTCCCGGCTTGAAGTTGCCGAAAGCCTTCCTGCCGCTGGCCAGGGAGCCCTGGGCATCGAGATACTGGAGTCCCGCGAGGATTTGATGGAACTGCTTTCCGAACTGGCCAGTCCGGCAACAACCGCCTGCGTTACTGCAGAGCGAGCCGTGTCCCGTGCGCTGGGCGGTTCCTGCCAGGTTCCTATCGCCGCCTATGCAACCCTGACGGACAATGCTGTCACATTGAGTGCGCTTGTCGCGACACCCGATGGCAAAAGCGTTTTACGCAGTACACGGACCGCGGGCGCCGAAGTGGCCGAACAACTGGGTGCAGATGTGGCTCAGGCCTTGCGGGAGCAGGGTGCAGACGCAATTCTGGCGACGCTCAATGATGCCGCAAGGGCAAACGACAGTCAGGCGTGAACGGGATTTCGGGCATCGCAGCCGCGACGGTCATTCTGACCAGACCTGAAGGAAAAAACGCCTGTCTTCTGGCGCGTTTTGCGCAGACGGGACTGGCGACGGTCGATTTGCCGGCGCTCCAACTGACTGCAGTGGCAAAACAGCCGACCATGCCGGATCTGCAATCAGTTGATCTGGTCTTCTTTGTCAGTGGCTTTGCTGTTGATTGTTTTTTTGCCTTGCTTGCTGATAGAAATTTGCCATGGCCCACCGGTCTGCATGCCGCCTGCGTAGGTCCGGGCACCGCCGAGGCCCTGAAACGTCACGGACTATCGCCAAACTGCGTTTATCAGCCATCTTCGGACCAGACCGCCGATTCGCGGGGGTTGCTTGCGAGCCTCAGAAAAACCGGCGTCCTGCGCACACTGTGCGATGTCCTGATCGTTTCGGGAACGACAGGTAGTGCTTGGTTCGAGAACAGTCTGCGGGCTGAATCCATTTCCGTGAACCGTCTTGCACTCTACGAGCGCCAGAGCAGGGTGTGGGATGAGGCGGTTCGGCAGCAGATGGCTTTGCTTTTTGGCAATGCAGCCCGGAAAAAGTTTGTCGTGCTCACCAGCCCTCAGGGGGTCGAGGCGTTCGTCGATAATCTGCTGATAACAGGCGTGTCGGGTGAACAGGTGATGGCAGCCACGACCTTCGTTGTGACCCATCCGGGTCAGGCCGTCAGTCTGCAGCAGGCCTGGCACCGGCATTTGCCCGATTCGGACCTGTCCGCGTTGCATATCCTGCAGTCCTTTCCCACGGATGATGCAATTTTCCGCAGCGTTACAATCTCTGATTAAAAGCCTGCCGTAATCCACTACAATGAATATATCTTTTCGTGAACGATCGCCATAGGGTGTATTGGTTTTCTGAACAGCAAGGAATTGACGAACATGGAAAAAAAACGGGACAACGCGCTCAATACGGATAACAACACGAATCCGAAGAAGGCTGACCGCCAGAATGATCCCGCCGATACCACGGCACAAACGGTGACGGATGTTGAACTGAGCAACGAAGAAACCACAGAAGCGACCGCCAGCACTGATCCGGTCGCTCAGACGAAAACGGCTTCAGGTACGGGCGATTCCGCCGTTCCTCCACGGGATACCGCCGCTACATCAGAATCCGGCAAGGGTTCCAAAGGCCCGCTCATTGGTGCAATCATCGTGGTCGCGGCTATTGCCGCTGGTGGCTACTACTATTCTCAGAATAATCAGTCCGGTTCTGACACGCAATCCGCGACCCAGACCACGAGTGATT
>JBEBTQ010000218.1:0-6034 GCA_040393685.1 Advenella kashmirensis
GTCAGGGTGTCGCAGACTCGCCGCCACAGCAGCTGGAACACCGTAGCCCATCGCCCCCGAAGAAGGGGCCAGCATTTTGCGACCGCCTCCAAATCTGAAGAGCCGCTGCACCCAGCCCCCAAAATTTCCGGCGTCAATGGTAATAATCGCGTCATCCTGCAACAAACGGTCTGCAGCCTGGACGGCACTAGCAAAGACCACTCCATCGACCGCATCTTCCGGTCCGCTCCATTTCCTCAAATCACGCGCGACTTCATGCGCATGCCTGCTCCAGGCTTGATGCCTGGTGTCAATGGTAGCGGGAGCAAAAGAACTGAGTGCACTCAGGAAAATAGCGGGATCAGCTACAAAGCCACGCTCTGTTCGGCGCAAGGCACCTATGACCGGCGCATCCGGCCACACATGGATCAGCGGCTGTGCAGGTTCCGGTGCCGAAGGAAAGGCGTAACCCTGGGTTGTCACATCACCAAGCCGGGTCCCTGCTGCTATTACCAGATCTGCCTGTCTCAACGCGTGTGACAGTACTGCAGGCGCGCCGTATGCCAAATGCCCCGCAAACAATGGGTGGTCATTATCCAACAGATCTGCGTGTCTGACCGCAGTAGCCACAGGTATGCCAAACGCTTCAGCCATGTTTTTCAAGGCGCGCTGTCCCTCGTCGTTTTTGAGCAGACCGCCCGCAATAATCAGGGGACGTTGTGCAGTGGCAATGCGACTTGCGGTATCCCGGAGGTCGACTTCGCTGACCGTTGCCACCGGTAATGGCAGCCGATAGGCTTTTGCTACCTTGACGCCATCCTCCAGCATATCTTCCGGTAGTGCAACAATCACAGGCCCCGGTGTACCGCTGCACGCCTGGTGAAAAGCGGTAGCAACGCGATCAGCCAAATTGTCTGCGTTAGTAATTTCGACTACCCATTTAGCCATGGAGCCAAAGACTTTCTCGTAATCGACTTCCTGGAATGCGCCCATATTACGATGCGCGCGTTCCACCTGACCAATAAAAAGTACCAAGGGTACTGCATCCTGCTGAGCAGTATGGACAGAGATATCTGCATTCATGGCACCCGGACCGCGACTTACCATAACGACACCGGCCCGACCCGTGAGTCGCGCGTCAGCCAGAGCCATGAAGCCGGCACCACTTTCATGGCGACATGTGATTACCTCGATATCCGAGCATTCTGACAACGCGTCAAGCGCACTGAGATAGCTTTCGCCAGGCACGCAAAATACCTTGTCTACCTCGTGCTCGATCAGCGATTCAATCAGTACATCGGCTGCTCTTTTCATGACTGTCAGATTCCTATTGAGCCTCGTTATTGTCGGATACCCGTTCCAGTTCCGACAGAGGCTGTGTTTTCAACGTACCGGGAAACCCCGTATCCACCATCTGTTCAAGTGCTGCGTACAATCTTTGCCAACCAGCAGCAGTCCTTAGTGGTATGCCCAAAAAGTGACTTTCCGTCCTGGAACGCAACATCAGGTAAAGCACACCAGCCAGCATGATCGCGACATTTGCAGGAACATCCAGCTCCCGGGTCAATCCATCGACCCTATCAATGAAAGCCTTGGCAGCCTTTTCTCGCCGCTGGGCAAGTTGGGCCGTCACTTCATTAACTTCAATCAGCTCCCAGCGTCGAATTTCCCTTAGGCTTTCGTTACCCCCGAGTGCCTCAATCTGGTCATGCAGCATCTTCAAAATCAGTTCGGCTGGTGTGCGCTGACTGGATTCTTCGGCACTCAGCAGTCCGGCCCGCGATGTCCAGAAGTCCTGTCTCTGCATCCACGCGAGCAATAAGCCTGACATGCCGTCAAAGTATCGATAAATCAGTTCCTTGCTAACGCCGGCTTTCTTGGCAACTGCATTAATACCAACTCCCACCATACCCGTTTCCCGAATCTGCGCCTCAAGTGCGTCCAGAATTTTCTTTTCAGTAGCCTCACGACGTGACATGCATTTCCTTTTTCAATACCACTTTCCCTGATACGGGTTCAAGATTCCTGATAATGTGTCCATCTGAAATCTGGCCGATAAGCTCACTTAATATGTGGCCTTTCAGCACGCCCGATTGCCAGACAGGCATTCCCATATAAATGGCCGTCAGTCTTTCTGCATTCGCTGCTAGGTTCGGATTTGCCGTTTCGACTCTGCAGATTTTTCCTGTGCAATCGACTTCAACACGATCCGATTCTGCCGCGAGAGCTTGAACGCTTTGTGTGACTGATAGCATTTGATATGCAGACTGGCTGCCGGTGAGACACTCCCATGCGAGACTGAATGGTGCCTCGTGAGTATCGCGCAAGAAGTAAATCGAGTTATGCATTATCACTAGTCGCGCATCGTCCTCTCTTCTCTCAAGGCAGACGGTATCGGCACGACGTTTCACTCGTTGAGTATTGCCGTATCCGATGTTTCCATCTCGATCGATTGCAATCAATCCTGCATCACATTCGCCATTCCCTGCCAAAACTGCATCTATGGCATGCTGTACTTGCTCGCCATGCTCCAACCTGCGCAACACGGCAAGATTGAGTGGCTGACCATCGAATCCTGGACGATTGGGCAAGCGATGCCCGGTCACTAATCCAACACTATTCATACCAGGCAAAAACTGTTCCAGTGGCTCCGGCCTATCCGGGCCGCTGCAAATTACGGCTGCCTTATTGGCGCGCATCCACTCGCTGGGGATACTCAATCGACATGCACCACCGCGTTGCGTGACGCATTGCTTTACTTCCCCACTGTCCGTCATGACTGCGAACACTGCGAAACCACCAACGGCCCCCTTGCCCAGTGTCTCCGTCGCATATAGAGCAGTGAGAACAGATTTCGCCGCATTGGGCCCGCTGGCCGCAATTCCAATCGTCATATCCATTCCCGATTTTTGCAATTCCACAAGGTTCAGCAGAAGTTCTAATCAAATGTGACCGACTGGTCATATTTAATCCTAACACCACTTCATTTGACTTAACAAGTGTGATATTGATAGGGATTACCCGTGCTGCCGATATTTGGTGTCCGAATGAAAATGATGCCTATTTGCATCAATATATGCCGTTAACCTTGCATCGGGAACAAATGCCAGTTGTAATGGACTGATCACGCATACTGCAAGGGTCGGTCTCATGCTTCAGCGCTACATATTTGTACTTTTGTTTTTCTTTTCCGCTCCTGCCCTTGCTGCATGCAATAGCCCCGTCAAATTCGCCGCCCTGACCTGGGAAAGTGGTCAGTTCACCAGTGCGGTGTTAAGAATGATCACTGAGCGGGGATATGATTGCAAGACAAGTGAAATACCCGGATCGGGACCGGCCCAGGAAAACGCCCTCTCGCAAAATGATATACAGGTCATTGGTGAAGTGTGGGTAGGACGCTCGGATATCCTGAACAAGGCCCTGCAGGAAAAGAAGGCCGAGATGGTGGGTGACACGCTTGAGGGTGGTGCCGAACAGGGCTGGTATGTGCCTGATTACGTCTGGGACCAGAATCCCGAGCTGCGTTCGTATAAAGATCTGGAGAAATTCTCCAATCTTTTCATGGATACAGCCGGGGGTCGCAAGCCGCGTTTCATGAACTGCCCCTCGGGCTGGACATGTGAAATATTCAATACCCGTCTGCTGCAGACTACGGGTCTGGGCAAAACATACGAGAACGTGCACCCAGGCACCGGTGCGGCCCTGGACGCCGAGATTTCCTCTGCCTATGAACAGAAAAAGCCTCTCCTCTTTTACTACTGGCAGCCCACTGGCCTGATGGCCAAGTATAAATTCAAGGCGCTGGAATTCCCCAAAAATGAGCAGGAATGCTGGGACAGTCTTCTTGAAAAGGACGGAGACAAAAACTGCGTGACGGGGTTTCCGGTATCGAAGCTGTCCATCGCCATTTCCAGCCCGTTCAAGGAACAGCATCCGGACCTGGTCGAATTCTTCAACAAAATCCAGTTTACGCCTGACCAGTTGAACGGTGCCATTCTGCAGATGACCGAAAACAAGCGGGATGGTGCAGCACAGGCGGAACTTTTCCTGAAGGAACATCCGGAAGTCTGGAAAAAATGGGTCACGCCTGAAGCAGCAACGCGCCTTCAGGAATGGACGGGGCAACCCGCCGCAAGCAGCAGCATTTTTCCGGACTGGTCCATACAGAACAGCCTGAACAGTGGTTTGAAATCTGTCGTGGGCAAATATGGTGAGTCATTCAGGCAGGTGAGCGGGTTTATCACACGCTATCTGCTCAATCCTACCGTGCAGGCGCTTTCGGCCATCCCCGCCTGGCTTTTGATTCTGGTCACAGTGGGACTGGCCTGGCACAGCACACGCTCCGTGATATTTGCGGTGATTTGCGGTAATGGTCTGTTCGTGATTGGCGCATTCGGTTTGTGGCCGGCACTACTGCAGACGCTTGCGCTGTTGATCTGCGCGGTGATTATTACGGTTGTTATTGGCGTTCCCATTGGTATTTTCGTGGCAGGCAGACCAAGGGTGTACCGTGTACTGCAGCCCATACTGGATATCATGCAGACCATGCCAAGTTTCGTCTACCTGATTCCTGTTCTGATGCTTTTCGGACTGGGCAACGTCCCTGCGCTCTTCGCTACGGTCATTTATGCGATTGCACCGCTGA
Organism: Advenella kashmirensis; assembly: GCA_040393685.1. GTDB lineage: Bacteria > Pseudomonadota > Gammaproteobacteria > Burkholderiales > Burkholderiaceae_B > Advenella > Advenella kashmirensis_C. Next base: position 4,625 of record JBEBTQ010000218.1, read on the forward strand.
TTCGTCTTACCGCACTGGGTATTCTGCAGATCAGCAAGGAAATGCATGAGACGGGCACCGCTTTCGGGACCAATCGCTGGCAAATGCTGCGCTGGGTCATTCTGCCTCTGGCCAAACCCAGTATCATGGCAGGGATCAATCAGACAGTCATGATGTCGCTGTCCATGGTCGTGCTGGCTTCCATGATCGGCGCCCCCGGCCTGGGTGAGCAGGTACTTGAGGCCGTGCAGACACTGAACGTTGGTCAGGGTGTACAGGCTGGCGGTGCAATTGTGATTCTGGCTGTGATTATCGACCGGATTACACAGGCTTACGGCAATCGCAGGAGAACACGATGAACACAGATGTAATCGATACCAGTCCCGAGACCGTACCCAGTGGCATGGGCAGTCCGGTTGCCGATCCGCAATTTATCCGCCTTGAAAATATCAACAAGGTATTCGGCAGGCAAAAAAGCAAGGCCCTGCGAATGCTGGAACAGGGCGCGGGCAGTGAAGAAATTACAAATGAAACTGAGTGCCATGTCGCCCTGCGCGATATCAATCTGAGCATCCCGTCCAATGGCATTTATTGCATTATGGGTCTTTCGGGTTCGGGCAAGTCGACGTTGCTGCGCCATATTAACCGACTGATTGATCCCGATACCGGGACCGTGTGGGTTGGAGACGAAGATGTGACCGCCCTCTCCATCCCGCAATTGCAGAAATTCCGGCAGAAGCGAATCGCCATGGTTTTTCAGCATTTCGGCCTGCTGCCCCATTTCAATGTGCAGCAAAATGCCGAATTTGCTTTGCGTGTACGCGGTGTGCCCAAGCCGGAACGCGCCGAACAGGCACGCTACTGGCTCAATGAGGTAGAACTCTCTGGTTATGAGACTCATTACTACGATGAGTTATCCGGTGGGATGCGGCAACGCGTGGGGCTGGCACGGGCGCTGGCTGCCGGCACCGATATCCTGCTGATGGACGAACCCTTCTCAGCCCTGGATCCCTTGATTCGACGCAAATTGCAAACCTTGCTGCTGGACCTGCAGGACAGACTCAATAAGACTATTGTGTTTATCACACATGACGTAGACGAAGCCAGGACACTGGGTGGCAATGTCGCCCTGCTGAATCAGGGATGTCTGGTTCAGCAGGGCACGCTGGACGAACTGGCTGCGAACCCGGCTGATGAGTATGTGGCCAGCTTTGTGGCGCCGTCCACAGAAAGAGCGTGAGTGTTACCGCAGCCTTTCCGGAAGACGTGGCGAATTAGTTTGCACAGCCACGTCTGATCGGGAAGCGACGGAACTTTGGCAGCGCAGGTTGGTATGACAACCGCCCGACGTCCGGGATCCTCCGGGGGGATAATCGCCCTATAATCGGGTGTTACCTCAACGGAGTTAGTCGAGTGTCTTACATTTACGCG
>JBEBTQ010000219.1:0-5970 GCA_040393685.1 Advenella kashmirensis
ATGGGACGACCCATGAACTCTTCGCGCGCCAGCCCTTGCTGCTGCATCCGCTGACGATGGGCGAAACCACGAATGTCATCGCTGGCAAACCAGCGCTGACTTCGCAACTGCTCAAGTTTTTTCTTCACAACAATCCTTTATTAATCAATATGTATACCTGCTGCCTTCACCTGCTCGCCCATGACTTTCGTATCCTTCTGCAGCAGCGCAGCAAACTCCTCCGGCGTTGACGACAGAACTTCATAACCCTGACGCTCCAGTGGCTCACGGAACGGCTTGGATTGGAGAATGGCTACAATCTCCTTATTGAGTTTGCTGACAATCGCGGCAGGGGTTCCTCTGCGCACCAGAATGCCATTCCAGACATTGGAGATCACACCGGGCACGCCGGCTTCCTTGAATGTAGGAACGTTGGGAAGAGAGGGAGAGCGTGATGCCGCTGCAATGGCAAGAATGCGAATCTTGTCAGAATCTGCATAACCGACAATGGCCGGCAGGTTGATAAACATGGTCGGCAAAGCACCGCCCATCACATCTGTGAGTGCAGGTGGTGCGCCCTTATAGGGCACATGCATCAGCTTCGTCCCGCTTTGCTTCTGAAACAGTTCTCCGGCCAGATGCATGGAGTTGCCATTCCCCGCTGAACCGAAAGGAATCTGGCCCGGCTTGCTTTTGGCTGCAGCAATCAGGTCTTTGACGCTGTTGTATGGCGTCTGTTTGCCGACAATTAATACATTCGGCATTTGATGGGTAAGCGTGACCGGCTGCAGATCCTTGATCGGGTCGTAGCCCATGTCCTTGTACAGATGCGGATTCACGGCCAGCGTACTGGTTGAGCCCAGCAGCAACGTATATCCGTCAGCCGGTTGCTTGGCAACATAGGCAGAGCCGATATTGCCGTTAGCGCCTGCCCGATTATTGACAACCACGGGCTGGCCAATACGTTTTGCCAGTTCAGAGGCCATGCCGCGCGAGAACTGATCCGCGACGCCACCCGGCGGGTAAGGAACCACAAATGTGATTGGCTTGTCCGGGTAGCCGGCAGAATCCTGAGCATGTGCCGATGTCCAGGACAAAATACCGCAACTGATGGCGGCAAACGCGAAAATTCCACGAGAAAATCTACAGCAGTGTCGCATCATCCCCTTCCCCCTCCTTTAAAAGGGCTCCTCACGAACAGAGCAAGTGGTTGCACCGTGCCGGCTGCAATGCTTCAGTAAATTTGTCGAATACTGCAATAAGTTACCGGTAACTGTTACCGGTAACATTGGTACAATTGTAGGGCGTGGCGATCACGGCACGCCATTGGGAAAAACCATGACACAGAAACAATCCTCTCGAACAGGGCGTCGCAAGGCCGGCGCTTATACGATTCACGATGTCGCCGCCCTGGCAGGCGTCTCTTCCATTACGGTATCGCGTTATTTCAACTCACCGGAAAAGGTGTCGGCGGGGCTTAGGGAGAAGTTACGCGAAATTATTGATCGCATCGGATATGTGCCCAGTCAGGTTGCGGGCGGGCTGGCTTCCGGACATGGTCGGGTGGTTTGCGCAGTCATGCAGAATATTGCAAGTGCAACTTTTGCAGATCTGGTGAAAGGCATGACAGACCAGTTGCAGGCTTCTGGATTGCAGTTGTTGCTGGCGAATGCACAATATTCCCAGCAACTGGAAGAGCAGGCCATTCGAACCTTTATTGGCTGGCACCCCACTGCCCTCATTCTCACGCGTCATGATCACACTCCCGCGGCAGAAGCAATGCTGCGCGCACTCAACATTCCTGTGGTAGAGGCCTGGGGTTTCGTGCCTGGCAGACCGTTTCACCAGGTTGGCTTTCCGCATACCGAGACCGGTGCCATTCTTGCCAGGCATATCCTGGAACAGGGCGCCACACGTATTCAATTTGTGATGTCAGACTCGGCAGAGGATTTTCGTTCCAGACAACGCGCACAGGGTTACCGCGAGGCCATGGAAGTCGCCGGTCTGCATGCAGATGTCGCGGTTATTTCGGAAGTCGATGAGTTTGAATTGGGTGCAAAAAGTATCGCAGCGTTGGCCAGACAACCCGAGAGTACACGACCGCAGGCCTTAGTTTTTGCCAATGACAATATGGCAGCGGGCGCCATCCTGCACGCACCGCAATGCGGTCTCGTTTTGCCCCGCGACTGCGCCATTACGGGCTTCGGCGATGCGCCGATTTCCGCAAGACTCAGACCTGCACTCACGACTTTGCGTCCGGCACGCTATCAGATAGGTGAACAGGCCGCGCAAACAGTGCTCAATCAATTGATGATATCACCCAAGGCCGAGCGCGAGATTGTTGAGAAAGCGCTGCCCTGCGAGCTTCTGGTGCGTGAAAGCAGCCGGGTTGTGTTGTGATTGTTCCCGGATCGATATCGCTGCATGCGATATCTGGTGATTGATAGCATTCAGGTGGATACTCAGGGAACAAGAAATCCGTGGCGTTGCAGAATCGCCTGCCCATGCTCGCCCAAAATGAACGCTCGCAGTTGACCGGCGTCTTCCCCGGAACCGTTAAGGGTAACCAGCGTGTAATCTGCCCGCACCTTCAATGCATCAGGCAGTTCAAGGACGCGAATCCTCCCCGAGGACGACATGGCTTTGCGATAACTCGAATAGGACAGGAAAATATCCGTGGCGCCTGAGGCGACCAGATATTCGCTTGCGACCCAATCCGAAGGTATTGGTGTGGGAACGCGACCTCCGACCAACGCCTGTGCTTTATCGCGCAGGATTTTTTCCGCACCGGGATGAATGGCTTCGGCCTGTTCAAATACCTGCACCGCATAGTCGCCCGAAGGGTCCAGCACAGGGGTTGATGTCCCCAGCCTGTATTTCGGGTCCAGCATGGCAGACAACAGCGTTTCTGTGGTGACTGGAGAATCATGAGCGACCACAGCGCATAAGCCATTATGTGCGAATACCTGCAAGTCCGATGCCTTGCCGCCGGAGACAAGCTGTTGCGGACTGGCGCGGTCGGCCGAAGCGAAAAGGTCTGCTCGCTCGCCCTGTTCCAGCCGTTCCCGCATATAGCCGGCAGGCCCGAAGTCTGCTTTTACCGACACACCCGTATCACGACTGAAAACATCGAACAGATCCGTAAACGCGCGCTTCAAACTGCCTGCGGCATAGATAGTCACTTGCCTGTCCATGATTTGCGTCCTTTTTTCTGATGAAGCATACTGATTATCGAGATTGTAAGTTGGCCAGTCCGGCCAGCGGTATGACGGTTTTATAGATACGGCCCTCATGGTCAACATCCTTGACCTGCAAGGGCGTGCCATATGCCTGCGAGAGTCGTTCCGAAGTCACCACCTCGTTAGCCGGCCCTACCACGGCTTCCTGTTGCGGACTCATCAACATCACCTGGTCCGCCAGATTAAGCGCGTGGACAGGCTGGTGCGTTGTAAACACAACTGCAATGCCATCATCCTTTGCAAGACGCGCCATTAACCCCAGCACGCGCTGCTGGTTGCCCAGATCCAGCGCAGAGGTAGGCTCATCCAGTAACAGGACGCGGCACTCCATGGCGATTGCGCGAGCAATCAGTACCAATTGCTTCTGTCCGCCAGAGAGCCTGTTGAACTCTCTATCGGCCAGCGACTCCATGTCCAGCGTAGCCAGTGCTTCCCGAGCTTTGTCCCGGTCCATCCGCGAAGGTGACTTTAATACGGGAAGATGCATGGCGCGGCCCATCAGCACGATATCAAAGACGGAATAGGAGAATGCCGGAGCAAAGCTTTGAGGTACAAAGCCGATAATCTCGTCATGCTCGATCGTGCCTTGCGTAAGATGCAACGCCCTGAGCACCGATTTCAGGAAGGTTGTCTTGCCCTGCCCGTTAGGCCCAAGAATGGCAAAAATCTCTGCGTAGCGAATATCACAATTGAGATTCGCAAATACAGGCTGTTTTCCATTATAGGAAAAGCCCGCGCCTCGCACCCTGACTGCCAGATCAGCCATTCCACCCCCTGTTCTGCGAGCGGCGCAGCAAATAGAGGAAAACGGGCGCGCCGATTACTGCTGTGAGAATACTGATTGGGATCTCGCTTGCAGACAAGGTACGGGCCACATCATCAACCAGAACCATGAATATTGCACCCATCATAAATGACAGGGGAAGCAGTCGACGGTGATCCGGCCCACAGATCATGCGCGCAGCGTGCGGGATCACCAGTCCCACCCAGCCTATGCTGCCGCTCACAGCCACCTGCGCAGAAACAATGGCAGCAACTGCGAGCAGCAGCGTCCAGCGCAAGGCGCCCGAATTGACGTGGATTTCTCTGGCCTCTTCGTCACCAAGCGAAAGGATATTAATGCGCCACGCAAGCATCAGCATGACAATCGTGAATATCAGCACCGGCCCCGCGAGCAGGGTTAGCTTTGCATAGTTTGCCGTTGCAAAGCTGCCCATTAGCCAATACACAATCACCGGCAATTTCTCTTCCGAGTCGGCAACATACTGAATCAGACTGACCAGCGCACCAAAGAGCCCACTAAGCACCACGCCGGCCAGCACGACGGCAAGGGTGTTGGCGCGCGGCAAGGCCCGGGTCACGACAAAAACCAGTACCAGCGCGAGCATGCCAAAAGTAAAAGCCCCCATCAACAGGCCCATGCTGCCGAGTCCCAGCAGAATGGCCAGTGCGCCCCCTACCGTTGCGCCCGTTGAAACACCAATAATATGCGGTCCTACCAATGGGTTACGAAACACACCCTGCAAAACGGCACCCGAAATCGCCAGGCCGCCGCCGGCAAGCGAGGCCACCAGAATGCGCGGCATGCGTACCGTCCATATGACAGTTCGCTCTACGTCAGGAATCGGCGATCCGCTAAACCCAGCCGGCTCCAACAGTATGGACAGCAGATGTGACAACGTCACCGGATAGCGGCCCATCATCAATGACGCGGCAACCAGGCAGAACCAGATCACGACCAGGACGAGGAAAACAGCTCTGGCCGAAGCACGATAGGACATCAATTTGGTCGCGTGTACTTCATGCCATAAAACGTTGTGTAGTATTCATCGGCCAGCGCCTGCATATCGCTATCGGCAAACTGATCCGGATACAGCTTTTTGGCCATCCAGGTTTCGCCCAGCGCGATGGCTTCCGGCATTGGATAGCCCCAGGCCTTGGCATACTCAGGCATCAGAAAAACCTGCCCGTTCTTAACCGCATCGATATCTTTCCATTGCGGTTGTGTTTTAATTTCTTCTACAACCTGCGGATATCGATCCTGAACAAATATCACTTCCGGGTTCCATTTGAGCACGTCTTCCATCGACACCTTCTTGAAACCCTTGATATCTTTGGCTGCGACATTCATGGCGCCGGCGTGCTTCATCATCAGGCCGGTGTATTTTCCGGAACCATATGTTGTGAGTTCCGGATTGGCCATGTAAATACGCTTGCGGTGTTCTGGATTGATTGCAGCAATTTTTTCGGTCAGAGATTTGCGTGGCCCTTCAAAGGCAGCGACCAGTTTATCGGCTTCCGCTTTTTTGCCCACGATATCGCCAATCAATCGAATGCCGTCTTTCAGGCCCTGTGTATAGGCTTCATCCTCATTATCCAGGCTTGGATTCAAGGCCGCAGCCTGCTCGCCTTTATCACGACGCAGCGAAATCGCCACGGCAGGAATATGACTGCTTTCCAGTTGTTCAATCATGCTTGCCGGCGCATAGTTGGTAATGAAAACGACATCAGGCTTGAGCGCGAGCACTCCTTCAATATTGACTGATTCCAGATCGCCCGGCGTAGGCATGGAAGACAGTGCAGGATAAAACCGGGCAAAGTCCGGCCCCAGCTGCTTTTTCCAGCTTTTCATGACGCCAACGATCTTGTCGGCTGCGTGAAGCTGCACCAGAATATCCAGTGTCTGGTGCTGTAGCACGACAACATGATTGACCTGATCCGGTATATCAACCTTGCGGCCCAGCTGATCGGT
>JBEBTQ010000220.1:0-5945 GCA_040393685.1 Advenella kashmirensis
GGGAAAATTCTTAAGCAGAAAGTCAGACAAATATTGGAGGAACAGCTATGAACGATGCCGTCACTTATCAGTCGCAAGAGGGGATAGCCATTATCACGATCAATCGCGAAAGCAGAATGAATGCGATTGGCCCGGAAGTCGAAGCCGGACTCGCAGAGGCATGGAATATGTTCAATTCAAAGCCGGAGGATAGAGTGGCAATACTCACTGGCGCAGGGACGAAAGCGTTTTCGGCAGGTAAAGATATGGCATCGACCGCGCCACCAGACTATCGCAGCTTTACCCCCAATGTTGGCGTACAGCTGGAGAAGCCGTTAATTGCAGCGATCAGCGGCTGGTGCATTGGTGGCTCCATCGTGCTCGCATTGATGTGTGATCTTTGTGTTGTGACCGAAGATGCGAAGTTTATGTATCCCGAGGCGAAGCTGGGATTTGCCGGCGGCATGATCGCTTCGGCGGCAGCCCGCATTCCGCATAAAGTGGCGATGGAACTGATGCTGCTGGGAGAGCCGATCACTGCGCAACGAGCCTATGATGTGGGAATGGTCAATCGTGTGGTGCCGGCCGGTCAGCATATGGAAGAAGCCATGAAAATTGCAAGAGTCATGGTGAAAAATGCGCCGCTAGTCATGAGCATGCTCAAGCGAATGGCGGATCAGACCGTTCCCAAAAGTCCTGTGGAGATTGCCGGCCACGCCTGGCGTGAGAATCAGCGCGTCTTCAGCAGTGAAGACTTTGCGGAGGGCATCGCCAGCTTCACCGAAAAGCGTCCTCCCGTTTTTAAAGGCATTTGAAATATTCGTGCAGCGACTGTATGCTGGAACTTGTTGGTCTCCTGCGGAAGTCGTAGCGACACAGTTTGTATGAAACTGTTGATTCATTGAAACCTGCCTTCCGAATGCCTTCGAATTCTGATTAATATCGTAATAGGAATAGATAAGTATGATTAACGCTGTGATAATCGAGAAAGACGACAAGAACTACAACGCTTCTGTCAGGAAGATCGATGACAGTCAGCTTCCGGAAGGCGACGTGCAAATTGATGTCCAGTATTCATCGATAAACTATAAGGACGGCCTGGCAATCACTGGAAAATCGCCGGTGGTCAGACAGTTTCCGATGGTTCCAGGTATTGATTTTTGCGGTACTGTCGCTGAAAGTTCGAGTGCGAAATTCAAAGTTGGAGATGCTGTCATTCTGAACGGCTGGGGTGTTGGTGAAACCCATTGGGGCGGGCTGGCACAAAAGGCCAGAGTGAAGTCCGACTGGCTGGTTCCGCTTCCCGAAGGTATGACGCCGATGCAAGCCATGAGTATTGGCACTGCAGGCTATACGGCCATGCTGTGTGTCATGGCGCTTGAGAAAACTGGTATCACTCCGAGTTCCGGCGATATTCTTGTGACCGGCGCGGCAGGCGGAGTTGGCAGTGTGGCAGTCGCATTGCTCTCTTCATTAGGCTACAACGTATTGGCCTCAACAGGTCGGCCCGAGGAAGAAGACTACCTAAAAAAACTCGGGGCGGCTGAAATCATTGACAGAAAATCGCTCTCCGAACCTGGCAAACCGTTGAATAAGGAAAAATGGGCGGGTGCAGTCGACTGCGTTGGCAGTCATACACTGGCGAATGTGTGTGCAGGCCTCAAATACAGAGGCGCGGTCGCGGCTTGCGGTCTGGCGCAGGGAATGGATTTTCCGGCTTCCGTCGCTCCCTTTATTCTGCGCGGCATTACCCTGTTTGGTATTGATAGTGTTCATTGCCCAATGGACGAGCGCAAAACAGCATGGCAGCGTCTTGGCAAGGAACTGGATTATGACAAGCTGGCGTTGATTGGCTCCCAGGTTATTGCACTGGATGACGCCATTTCATATGCAGATAAGGTATTACAGGGTCAGGTGCGAGGACGGGTCATTGTGGACGTGAATAAATAAATTCTGAAAATGGTCGCATGCGCGGCCATTTTTTTGTGACCTGAACGACGGTCTGATTTCAGCAAACGCGTATCGTCGGATTTAGCGTTGCTAAGATAAAAAATTTATTGATATTTAAATCGTCCGTGCTTTCCTATAATTCACTTGTGATTAACACCATCCATAGGTAATTCAATGTACAAACTATCCGAAGCGCAGTTATCCCTGCAACAGCAAGCCCGCGAACTGGCGCAGAATGAATTTGCCAAAACTGCGACAGAGATAGATCAGACGGAAGAGTATCCCTGGGAGAACGTGGAGAAACTTCGTGCTGCCGGGTTCACGGGCATGACCGTTCCCAAGGAATACGGTGGTGCAGGGCGGTCCTATCTGGATGCGATTCTGGTTGTTGAAGAAATGGCCAAGGTTTGTGCAACCATGGGGCGCATTGCGGTTGAAGCCAATATGGGTGCGATCGGCGCCATTATGCAATATGGTTCGGATGAGCAGAAAAAACTGGCAGCAGAATGCGTCCTTACCGGAGATAAGCCCGCTATTTGCATCTCTGAACCCAAGGCGGGAAGTGCAGCGAGCGAGATGACCACGCGCGCTGACCGCAAGGGCGATCACTATATTATTAATGGCGAGAAATATTGGATTACCGGCGGCGGCGTCTCGCGCCTGCATCTTATCTTTGCAAGAGTCTTTGAAGATGGCGTTGATCAGGGAATAGGTGCGTTTATTTGCATTCGCAATAAACCCGAGGATGCTCCAGGGCTGATTGTTGCCAAGCGTTCATATGCCATGGGCGTCAGAGGCATCCCGGAAACGGTACTTAATTTCAAAGACTTGCAGGTACACAAATCCATGCTCGTAGTCCCGCCCAATGGATTGAAGCGGGGTTTTGCCGGATTGATGACGGCATATAACGCGCAGCGGGTAGGGGCTGGAACGGTGGCTCTGGGTATCGCGCAGGGCGCATTCGAAGAAGCTGTGGCTTATGTGAAGACACGAGAGCAATTTGGCCGACCAATAGCCGAGTTTCAGGGTCTGCAATGGATGATCGCCGATATGTCCGTTCAACTTCAGGCAGCGCGTCATATGCTAAGAAGTGCTGCGGCAAGCGGAACGCCTGAAACACATGGCTTTCCGGATATCACGCAGGCCGCTCAAGCCAAGATATTTGCCGCAGAAACCGCAAATCGTGTAACCAACGACGCGCTCCAGCTTCACGGATCGTCCGGATACGGACGCGAATGCGCAATGGAGCGTCATGTACGCGATGCACGCATGTTTACCATTGCCGGCGGCACTGCGCAGATATTGCGTACCCAGGTCGCATCAAGTGTTCTTGGAATGAAAATACCGCAGACGCGCGATGGGTTTCAGAAGTTGTATGGGGAGAAGAAGAGCTAACGTATTGATCTTGTTTGGTTTCAGCTACCCGAAGAGATCTGAACAGTTGTGATTGACAGCCTTCGTGAGGACTAATACCGGAATTTGGATTCACACTGCGGCCAATTTCGGGGAGTATTGTCCCTGAAATCCGAGGCGCACTGAGATATCCCTACCGGCAGTCAATACGAGATTTTTGAAACGCTCTTCGTCGCGCATGATTCGAAAAGTGGGTGCAACTACGGAAACGCCGCCTAGCAAGCATCCCGATTCATTCAATACAACAGCTGAAATACCACTGGAATCTTCAAACATTCCCTGATGCGAAACGGAAAGGCCAGAAGCACGAATTTCGGATAACTCTTTCCGAAGCATCGTTTCGTCAGTCACGGTTTGCGGTGTGTATGCGACAAGTTTGGTTTTCGCAAAATATGCGTCGATCCAGGCGTCTTCCTGAAACGCCAACAATAACTTACCAATGGAGCAGCAATAAAGAGGGCGGCGAAGGCCAACGGGTAAAGAGAGCCGTATCGGTTTCTGGGTTTCCAGCACTTCTATTGACTCGGCAGTGGGCTCATCTGTAGCCAGAACGCTCAGCTGTACGGTTTCTTCTATTTCGTTAAATAAAGACTCAAGAATTGGCCTGGCCGTAGGTAGAAACTTTTCATTGGAAGATATGACATTCGCAATTGTGATCGTTTCTGGTCCGAGTCGATAATAGCCTGACACATTGACGACATAATTAGATGCTTCCAGAGATCGCAGCAGACTTAAAAGGCTAGTTTTTGGCAGGCCAGTGAGCGTTGCCAGCCGCGATAGAGTGAGTCCGTTCGAGCTGAGCGCGATCTTGTAGATAACCTGTAAGACTCGAGCAGGCGCTCTAACGGGTTCGAATTTTTTTTCCATAACTAATACATCATCACAGGTGGAGTCAGCTTCAACGGTTCAGACTACTTGAAATAAAGACGTTCAGGATTCGTCACAAGAATATCATGCCGAATCTTATCATTCGGTATCCAATCCGCAAACATATCCAACAGCTGCCCTTCTCCAATGACTGCTTCTTCGTAGGAAACATGCGGCCAGTCACTCCCCCAGACCACTCGTTCCGAATTTGCAGCAACAAGAAGCCGAGCGCGCTCAGGATCAGGGGAAAATCGGGCATTAGACAGTTTGACCCACGCCTTTTCAGTTTCCAGCAAATCCAAAAGTGACTTGAATCCGGCATGGTCGATTCGACTGTCGCGACCAACGTGTGCCATATGGTCAAAGACGACATCGACAGGCAAGCGCTTGATTATAGGTGTCAGCTCAACCAGGTCCTGAGAGTCGATATAAAGTTGAATGTGCCATCCGAATGGTGCGATACGCGCTGCCAATTCCTCGATATCCGTAAGGCTGGCGCCACCCGCAACAACCCGTTGTATCCTTATGCCTCTGGCTCCCTGATCATGCATCTCCTGAAGCGCCGCATCGCCGATATCCGGATCAATGACGACAATGCCGCGAGCCTTATCACCCAACGCTTTAACGGAATCGAGCGTGCATGCGTTATCTTTGGCAAAAAAGCTGGGCTGCACAATAACGCAGCGTTCGATTCCCGTGATCTGCATCACATTCAAATAGTCTTGCAGCGTCGATTCAGGCGGTTGGAGGGAACTGACCTCTCGCAGTGGATAGTTCCGGAACGGACCGACGATATGCATATGAGTATCGCAGGTGCCCGGAGGGACTGCAGTCCGGGGAGGTTCGATATCCCGTTTGAAGCCACTCTTGTTGGTTTTAAAGACTTTGTTATCGACAGACGTCATGTTATCTCCTTCTCAATTCTTTCTAATAGCTGACGAAAATACGTCATTTATATACTTAATGGTTACAGTGTAAAGAATAAATTCCGATATTGGAACAGAGTGTTGTAAATGGAACAACTGGCTATTGACATACGCTTCGTTTACGACGTTTAATTCCGTTAATGAAATACTGTTCCTAAATCGGAACATTAATATGGAGACATTCATGACTGTAAGGATTGGGGCGGGAGCCGGATTCGCAGGCGACCGTATTGGTCCGGCCAAAGACCTGGCCGAGCGTGGCAACCTCAAATATCTGGCATTTGAGTGTCTCGCTGAACGTACTTTGGCTTACGGTCATTTGCAGCGTATGGCCGACCCGCTCAAAGGTTATCACCCGCTAATCGAAAGGCGTCTGGGTGCTGTGCTTAAGGCATGTGCCGATAACGGAACGACGATTGTGACCAATATGGGCGTGGCCAATCCTCGCGCTGCCGGCCACATTGCTGCGGAGCTGGCTAAAAAGCTGGGACTGAAAATCAAAATTGCCGTCGTTGAGGGAGATGATCTTACCTCCCTTATTAATCCCGAAACCCGCCTTGATGAAATCGGCAAGAGCGTCAAAGAACATGGGCTTCGCGTGGTTGGGGCCAATGCATACCTGGGAATTGACGCGATTCTGCCTGCCTTGGACACTGAGCCGAACGTCATTATTACGGGTCGAGTTGCCGACCCGTCCCTTTTTCTGGCCCCACTTGTCCATCACTTTGGGTGGCAGGTCGACGACTGGCAAATACTGGGCGCAGGTACGGCAGTCGGGCACCTTCTGGAATGCACGACGCAAGTGACAGG
>JBEBTQ010000221.1:0-5907 GCA_040393685.1 Advenella kashmirensis
AATGATCTGCACACCGAGGTCCTGACCAGCAGTTCTGCCGTATGCGTGCTGCCAATGGATCACAGGTTGCAGCAGGCAGACAAAATCAACCTGGAGACAATCAAAAGCCAGAAAATTATTTCACTCAGCGATACTGATGAACTGACCCAGCAGATTAAGCAGTTCCTGGAATCACATCAGATTTCACATGATTTCATTATCGAGACACCGTCATCCATCACTGTCTGTGCCCTGGTTGCAGCAGGAACCGGAATAGGCATTGTGAATCCGTATGTTGCAAGCACATTCGACGGTAAATTGCTGATCAAGCCCTTTCATCCGCAAATCGCAACACCGGTTCAGCTTGTCATGCCAACGCATACGGCGCCATCACTATTGAGCAATCATTTTATTGATATTCTAAGATCGCATATCCGGCAGTTGAAGTTTGGATAACCGGAACGTTAATGAATTTTTTATCTGCAGCAGGACAATCATTTGAAGAATCGTCCTGCTGCGAGCCGGCCTACCGATAAGTCGACCTAGTGACCACGGTATCTTGTCGGAAGACCTGCCAGTGTAAACACCGCGACTTAATTCACCGTCACGTTCGCTGTTTTAATGACTTCAGCCCACTTCTTGGTTTCGCTGTCGATAAACTTGGCGAAATCTTCAGGCGTACCACCTGCTGCCTGACCACCGGTGCTGTCAAAGGCTTTTTTCACTTCGGGTTTCTTCAGAATATTGTTGAAAGCCGTGTTCAGTTTGCTGATGATGGGTTCTGGTGTGCCCGCTGGGGCAATCACGCCCTGCCAGTTATAGGATTCGAAATCTTTCAGTCCAGCTTCCTGCATGGTTGGTACGTCAGGCAGCAAGGGCAGGCGTTTGGCGCTGGTAACAGCCAGCGGATGCACTTTCTTGGACTGGATGGCAGGCATGGCTGCGTAGCCCATTTCGAACATCATATCGATATGACCGGCCATCAGATCACTGCTGGCAGGTGCGCCGCCTTTGTAAGGCACGTGAGTCAGATCAATGCCTGCGGCTGTGGCAAACAGCTCACCCGAGAGGTGATGCGCACCGCCCACACCGGAAGAGCCAAAGGTGAGTTTGCCGGGATCTTTCTTTGCCAGCGCAATCAGGTCCTGGACGTTCTTTGCTTCCACTTTGTTGCTGACGCTCAGAATCAGCGGGCTTTCTTCAATCAGAATAACGGGCGCCAGGTCTTTGGTGACATCATATTTGACGTTCTTTGGCATCAGCGTTGGGTTGACAGACAGCGGTGCCAGGTTGCCGCTGCCAATGGTGTAACCATCGGGCTTGGCTCGGGCAATAAAGTCTGTGCCGATCACACCACCCGCACCGGCTTTGTTCTCAACAACGACGTTGGCCTTGAGTTCTTTACTCAGCTCTTCAGCCAGCAGACGCATGCGCGTATCTGCGAAGCCGCCAGCAGCATAGGGAACAATGAAGGTGATGGGTTTGCTTGGCCAGTTATCCTGCGCAATGGCTGAGGAAGATATTGCCAGCGCCCCAGCCGCCGCAATAAGGGATTTAACAGTGAGTTTTTTAGCGAAGTTCATGGTTTTTCCTCGTAAGTCATGATTCATTATTGTCATAGTTTACACAGGCGCCTTGCGCCCTCTTCCAGTGTGGCATCGTCCTTGGAGAACGACAGGCGAATAACGCCCAGGTCTGTAGCATCAGAATAAAAGGCCGAGACCGGTATGGTTGCCACACCATACTCTTCTATCAGCTTTCTGACGAACTGCACGTCCGACAGATAGCTGATTTTCTGAAATCTTGCCAGCATGAAGAAACCCCCTTTGCTGGGCTGTATCTCGAACCGGGAATCTTTCAAGGCATTGGCCAGCAGATCACGCTTTTCCTGATAGATGGTAGACAGGTTCAGATAATGGTTCGGCGTTTCCATCATGGCCGCAAGCGCATACTGCATGGGCGTGTCGGCCGCGTACATCAGAAACTGATGAATCTTGCGTATTTCAGCTGTAATAGCTGCCGGTGCCACACAATAGCCGACGCGCCAGCCGGTTACGTGAAAGGTCTTGCCAAATGAGGTAACCACAATCGAGCGCTCGCGCAGGCCCGCATAACGTGACATGCTCCGGTGTATGTCCTGGTCGAACACAACATGTTCGTAAACTTCATCGGAAAGAATAATGATATCCGTTCCCGCAACAATATCCTGTAACGCCGCAATGTCCGCATCACTCAGAATAGCGCCCGTGGGATTGTGGGGCGAGTTGATGATGATCATGCGCGTACGCTCATTGATCGCATCACGAACCGCATCCCAGTCTATGCCATAGGCGGGCGGCTGCAGTTTGATCGGCACTGCCACGGCCGATTGCAATTGCAATATCGGCGCATAACTGTCGAAACAGGGCTCGAAATAAATGACTTCATCGCCCGCGTGAACCAGCGCGGTGATGGCACAATACAGCGCTTCGCTGGCACTGCCCATGACAGTCACTTCCGTGACTTCGTCATAGCTGTGGCCATACAGAAGCTGTATTTTTTCGGCGATTTTATTGCGCAGTGGCGCAATGCCTATCATGGGCGCGTACTGATTGTGGCCCTCGGACATGGCGTCGATGGCGTGGTCAATGAGCTCTGGCGCACACGGAAAATTGGGCGCGCCCTGCGCGAGATTGACAGCCTGGTGGCGCTCGGCCAGATCACCAATAACACTGAAAACAGTTGTACCCACGTCGGGCAACTTGGAACGGATCTGCATGATCGCTACCTGGAAGACAGAATAAAAAAACCGGCCGCCCGGGCCGGTTGCGTTCTTTACAAATTCGGCTTACTTGGCGACCCAGTCGGCTTGAAAGTATTTTTGGGTAAGTTTGCTTATCGTACCATCTTTCTTCAGCGCATTAATGGCCTCGTCCAGACGGGTTTTAAGTTCCTTGTCTCCCTTGCGGATGCCAAAACCCGTGCCCACTCCCAGAACCGAGGTATCATCCAGCGGCTCTCCTGTGATCTCAAAATCTTTACCCTCTGGCTTTTCCAGGAACCCGCTGACGGCGCTCGGCGTCTTTTGCACGGCGGCCTGAATGCGATTGCTTTGCAGATCCTGATAGATCTGATCCTGTGAAGCATAGGACACGATTTTCACGCCCTTGGGTGCCCAGTGCTTCTTCACGAATGCCTCCTGCGCAGAACCCTGCAGCACGCCTACGGCGGTCGAAGCAAGGCTCTCTGACGTTGCCTGTAGACCCGAACCTTTTTTGGCAATCAGCTGACTGGGCACATCGTAAATGGGGACGGTAAAGTCGATGACTTTCTGGCGCGGCTCAGTAATGTTCATGGCCGAGTTGATGTAGTTGAACTTACGCGCGTTCAGGGCAGGTATAAGCCCATCGAAACTCGTTTCGACCCATTCACATTTGACATCGAGTTTGGCGCAGACTGCATCGTTCAGTTCCACGTCGAAACCAACAAGCTTGCCATCAGGCGTCTTGCTTTCAAAAGGCGGATACAGCGCTTCTACCCCAACCTTGAGCACGTCCTGTGCCATGGCTGGTGTCATTGCACTAGCGGCGGCAAGCATGCCAGCCATTATCAGGTTCCTGATAATCAGAGTTTTCATTTTCATAGACTTGCCGACCTCAAAAAGAAAAAACCTCTGCGGAGCAGAGGTTCTGGTAAAGAATAGCGCGATCTGTCCGAATCACAATAAATATTACAGTAGCAATAAATATTACACCCGAAATAACGACCCCTGAAAGGGCCGAAAACAGTCGCATTGCGCCAGAACCGAAAAAACGGCTTCCGGCGCAAAAGCCTACTCTTAATTCTTGGTTTGATCAACCAGTTTGTTTTTGGCAATCCATGGCATCATGGCACGCAGTTTGGCGCCCACAACTTCAATTTCGGATTCAGCGTTGATGCGACGACGTGATGTCAGTGTCGGTGCACCTGCGGCGTTTTCGATAATGAAGCTTTTCGCGTATTCACCAGTCTGAATGTCTTTCAGTGCCTGACGCATGGCCTGACGGGTTTCATCTGTCACGATGCGTGGGCCGGTGACGTATTCACCATACTCGGCATTGTTGGAGATGGAGTAGTTCATGTTGGCGATACCGCCTTCATAGATCAGATCAACGATCAGTTTGAGCTCATGCAGGCACTCAAAATAGGCCATTTCAGGCGCGTAACCGGCTTCAACCAGGGTTTCGAAACCGGCTTTGATGAGTTCAACGGCACCACCGCAAAGAACGGCCTGTTCACCGAACAGGTCGGTTTCCGTTTCTTCACGGAAGTTGGTTTCGATGATACCAGCACGGCCGCTGCCAATGGCGCTGGCATAAGACAGGGCGACATCACGTGCAGCACCGGATTTGTCCTGGTGAACAGCGATCAGAGATGGTACACCGCCACCCTGAGAGTAAGTGCCACGAACCGTGTGACCTGGTGCTTTTGGTGCAATCATGATGACGTCGATGTCATCGCGGGGAACAACCTGACCGTAATGCACATTGAAGCCGTGAGCGAAAGCAAGTGCTGCACCGGCCTTGATGTTGCCGTGTACGTGCTCTTTGTAGACCTGAGCGATATTTTCGTCGGGCAACAGGATCATGACCAGATCTGCGCTTTTAACAGCTTCAGCCACTTCTGCCACTTTCAGGCCGGCTTTTTCTGCCTTGCTCCAGGATGCGCCGTTTTTACGCAGACCGACGGTCACGTTCACGCCAGACTCGTGCAGGTTCAGCGCGTGGGCGTGACCTTGTGAGCCGTAACCAATAATGGCGACATTTTTCCCTTTGATCAGGGACAGGTCACAATCTTTATCGTAAAAAACTTTCATTTAAAGCCTCAAAAATTAGTTGAATTTGTCTATTGAATTTTGTTGTACTACGCTGCCAGCCGTTTACATC
Organism: Advenella kashmirensis; assembly: GCA_040393685.1. Classification (GTDB taxonomy): domain Bacteria; phylum Pseudomonadota; class Gammaproteobacteria; order Burkholderiales; family Burkholderiaceae_B; genus Advenella; species Advenella kashmirensis_C. The sequence goes on from JBEBTQ010000221.1 coordinate 4,884, forward strand.
ACCCGCAGGATCCGTTCGCCACGTCCGATACCGGACACGCCGGTACGAACCGTTTCCAGGATTGCGCTGCGATCCAGGGCTGACAGAAAGGCCTGAATCTTGTCCTGCACGCCAGTCAGTTCGATTGTGTAGGATTTGTCCGTCACATCGACGATATGGCCTCTGAAGATATCGGCCAGGCGCTTGATTTCTTCCCGCTCCTTGCCCACGGCACGAACCTTGACCAGCATGAGTTCGCGCTCCACGTGTGCCCCTTCGGTCAGATCGACTACTTTAACCACATCAACCAGTCGGTTCAAGTGTTTCGTAATCTGTTCGATCACGTCCTCGGACCCGGCGGTCATGATAGTGAGCCGGGACAGGGTAGGATCTTCGGTTGGTGCCACCGTCAGGGTTTCAATGTTGTAACCCCGGGCAGAGAACAGACCCACAACGCGGGAGAGTGCACCGGGTTCATTTTCCAGCAGAATGGAGATAATGTGTTTCATGGTTTCCCCTTACAAGTCTTCTGAACCCAGCAGCATTTCCGTCAGGCCTTTGCCGGCTTTAACCATAGGCCAGACGTTTTCGGTCCGGTCTGTGATGAAGTCCAGGAAGACCAGGCGGTCTTTATGCTTGCCAAAAGCTTCTTTGATGGCCGGCTCGACATCTGCCGGTTTATCGATCTGCAGGCCGATATGGCCATAGCTTTCGACCAGTTTGACGAAGTCGGGGATGGAATCCATATAGGATTCGGAATAGCGGGACTGATAATCGATTTCCTGCCATTGCCGCACCATACCAAGATAACGGTTGTTCAGGCAGAGCAATTTCGGTGTGAAATGATACTGCCGGCAGGTGGCCAGTTCCTGAATATTCATCTGAATTGACGCTTCACCGGTAATGCAGGCAATTTGCGCGTCGGGATGCGCCATCTGCACGCCCATGGCGTACGGCAGACCCACGCCCATGGTGCCCAGGCCGCCGGAATTGATCCAGCGGCGCGGCTTGTCGAACTTGTAGTACTGCGCGGCCCACATCTGGT
>JBEBTQ010000222.1:0-5893 GCA_040393685.1 Advenella kashmirensis
TATACGCCCTGGTGACGTGGTTCTTGTGCAGTTGCCCAACTGCGCAGCTTTTGCCGCAGTGTTGTTCGGACTGCTGAGAATCGGCGCGGTTCCTATGCTGGCCATGCCATCGCAGCGACTGCACGATCTGGAGAAGCTGGCTGAACAAGGTCTGCCGGTTGCCTGCATCATGCCCGATCGATTTCTTGGATTTGATTACCGACCCATGGCAGAGGCGCTGAAACAGAGCAACCCGCAGTTGCGTCATATCATTATTGACGGCGAGGCTTCAGGCAATGTGCAATTGCGGACACTGGAAACAACGCCGGTCACTCCCCACACCGAACCGGACCCTTTCGGTACCGCCTTGTTGCTGCAGTCTGGCGGAACAACGGGTACGCCGAAACTGATACCGCGAACCCATGCTGACTATGCTTACAATGCCCAGGCGTCTGCAAACCTTTGCGGGCTGAACGCAGAAAGCGTTTATCTTGCCGCACTGCCTATCGCGCATAACTTTCCCTTGTGCTGCCCCGGACTCATCGGCATCCTGTCTGTTGGCGGCCGAGTAGTGATGTCAAGAACGCCCAGCACAGACGATGCATTCCCATTGATCGAACGCGAGAAGGTGACCGTGACTGCGCTGGTGCCCGCGCTGGTGCAGTTGTGGCTGCAATCAGGTGCGCAGGATGACACCGATATTTCCAGCCTGCAGCTGCTGCAAGTGGGCGGCGCCCGACTCCAGTCTGATCTTGCGGCGCAAGTCACCCCAACGCTGGGTTGCCGATTGCAACAGGTATTCGGGATGGCGGAAGGGCTGCTTTGCTATACGCGCCTGAATGATCCGGATGAGGTCATTTTCAATACGCAAGGCAGACCCCTATCGCCTCATGATGACCTGCGCATTGTCGATGCTGACGGCAAGGATGTCGCTGCCGGTGAAACAGGTGAACTGATTACGCGCGGCCCGTATACGATTCATACCTATTACCTTGGTGACAGATACAACGCAGGCGCCTTTACACCTGATGGCTATTACCGTTCCGGGGACATCGTAAGGCGCACGCCGCAAGGGAACATACTTGTTGAAGGCAGGCTCAAAGACCAGATCAACCGGGCGGGCGAAAAAATTGCCACCGCAGAAATCGAGCAACTCTTGCGGGATCATCCCGACATCCAGGATACCGTTGTCATTGCGGTCCCGGACACCGAGCTGGGTGAGCGCAGTTGCGCCTTTATCATTCCGGGTGACAACACGCCGAGCCTGCCGCAATTGCATACCTATTTGCGCAGCAGAAATCTGAGCAGAAACAAACTGCCGGATCAGCTGGAAAGCATTGCGGCATGGCCCCTGACCACTGTCGGCAAAATCGACAAAAAGCGTCTGCGGCAACTGGCAGGCGATTCAGTGACGCGTCAACGTTTTCTTGAAAAAACGGTTGTCATGCAAAGCTCACCACTGGATATGGCGGCAGGCATTGCGCGTATTCTGGGTGATGTCCGTTACACAATCTACGAACATCAGGGTCAATGGTCCATCGGTATCGATTCATTGGCAGAAATCGCTGTTTATACGGACCACGTTACGCTCGACACCGAGGGTCATCATCAGCGGTGGCCAATGTCATGCTTTGCGTCAACACTCTCACAGGCCACAGACGCTTTGCCATTCGAAGACTTCCGACTTTACGGCGTTGCCCGTTTCGAACTTGCACGATTGATTCACGATCTGCCTGTGTCTGACTCCCAGCCCCTGCTCCAATTGACGGTCCCCGCGATAGAACTGAGAATTGAACAGGAACAGGTCGTCGTACGGGCCACACAGCAAAGGCTGCTGGATGAATGGGCGCATCGCCTGAGCACGCTTGCGTCCGGTGAAGTCGTTGAACAAACCGTCAGTGCGCCTGCGCTGGCCGATATTCGCAATGCGGACGCCGATGCCTACAAGGAGCGTGTTGCGGCGGCAGTCAGGCAGATCCATGCCGGCGACTACGAAAAAATTATACTCTCGCGCAGCGTACCGGTGACGGCACCGATAGACATTGTTGCCAGTTACCTTTCCGGACGTCGCGCCAATCAACCCGCCCGTTCATTCCTGCTGCAGCGCGATGACATGCAATGCGCCGGTTTCAGTCCGGAAACGGTTGTGGAAGTCGCAGCCGATGGATGGATCAGCACCCAGCCACTGGCCGGCACTCGCAGAATCGGCGATAGTGAAGAAGACACCGTGCGCCTGTGCAATGAACTGCAGAACGACACAAAGGAAATTGCGGAACATGCGGTGTCCGTCAGACTGGCAATTGAAGAATTGCAGCAGGTCTGCGCCGCCGATAGCGTTCAGGTTGCCCAGTTCATGCAAGTGTGCCGACGCGGCACGGTGCAGCATCTGGGTTCCCGGGTAAGAGGTCAGCTCAGCCCCGACAAAACCGCCTGGCATGCATTCCAGGCGCTGTTCCCTGCCGTCACTGCATCCGGCATTCCAAAACACGAATCAATCGATGCCATCGGCCGTCTTGAACCCTTTGCCCGTGGCCTGTACAGCGGGTGCGTGCTGATCGCGGATAGCAACGGTGCGCTGGATGCCGCTCTGGTGCTGCGCTCGCTGTTCCGGCAACAGGATCGCACCTGGCTGCATGCCGGTGCCGGCGTTGTCGCCCTGTCCACACCCGAACGCGAACTGGAAGAGACATTTGAAAAGCTTACCAGCGTTGCTCATTTCCTGGTTGAGGCAAAGAGACCCGCATGAATCAACAGCAAACAGAAAGACAAATGCGCAACGATGCCAGTGACGATCTGCAACCCGCACAGATTCTCGATCAGATCCGGGCGTTGCTGACCGAACCCGATGCTGTTTTCTCCGATGATGACAATCTGATTGAATTGGGAATGGATTCGCTGGGGCTGATGAAACTGGTCGGTCAGTGGCGCAAGGCCGGCAGGAAAGTCAGTTTCGCGGAATTGATCGAGATGCCGATGCTGCGGCATTGGTGGCCTTTGCTTGCCAGCGAACCAATCGCCGTTGAGACGACAGCAAGAGCCAATGGGGAATCATTCGATGTGACTGCTCCCTTCGAACTGACCGATGTTCAGCATGCGTACTGGATAGGCCGGAACGACGAACAGATGCTGGGTGGAGTCGGTTGTCACGCTTACCTGGAACTGGCAGGGCATGACCTTGATCCTCAACGCCTGGAGAACGCGTGGAATCGGCTGCTTGACCATCATGGCATGCTGCGTGCCCGCTTCGATAGCCTGGGCACACAGTCAATCGCAACACAGGCACCTGCTGACTCGCGCAAGGTACTTGTACATGATTTGCGGCAACAGACACCAGCATACATCGAAGCACAGCTTCTGACCTTGCGAGAACGCCTGTCTCATCGCCGTCTCGACGTAGAACGAGGAGAAATTGCCGGACTCTCGCTGAGTTTGCTGCCCGACAACCTGACGCGACTGCACATTGATGTTGACCTGCTGGTGGCAGATGTACAAAGCCTGCAGATCATTCTTCGCGATCTGGCCCTGCTCTACGAGCGGGATGAAACGCCGCCCGCGCCGACACACTGGCATTTCGGTCAGCATTTGCATGATCGCAAACGCATTCAGGCAGAGACAGATACACACAACGAAGCGCGCGAGTATTGGCAGGCACGTCTGGCCACGCTGCCAGGTCCCCCGGGCCTGCCGCTGCGCTGCGCACCGGAAACGATAGAACGCCCGCATTTCACGCGTCGCCAGCATTATCTGCCAATGCAGTCATGGTCGCGAATCAAGCGCTTTTGCGCCGCTGCGCAGGTTACCCCTGCCATGGTTCTGGCGACAGCTTATGCCGAGACGCTGGCGGCATGGAGCAGTACACCGGAATTTCTGCTGAATCTGCCGCTCTTTAATCGCCATGGGGATACGCCCGGTCTGGACGATGTGGTGGCCGACTTCACTAACCTGTTACTGCTGGCGGTCGATTGCAGTCAGACCATGTCCTTTGCTGATCGCGCACGAGCACTGCAGACGCAATTTCACGCGGATGCCGCGCATAGCGACTGGTCGGGTGTTCGGGTCCAACGTGATCTGGCGCAAATGCGCAATGGTGATCGCACATTCGCGCCCGTAGTGTTTGCCTGCAATCTGGGTATGCCTCTGGTTGAAGAGCAGACGCAGCGTGCACTTGGCAAACTCGATTACATGATCTCTCAGACGCCGCAGGTCTGGCTGGATCACCAGGTCTATGACAAGGATGGCGGCGTGCTGCTTGCCTGGGACGCTGTGGACGGTTTGTTTCCCGAAGGCATGATTGAATCCATGTTCCAGGCCTATGTGCAATTGCTGACACAACTGGCCGACAGTGAACAGGCCTGGAGATATCCGTTGCCGGTACAGCCGCCCGCTTCCCAACAGGCCGTGCGCCACGCCGTCAACGCAACCGCAACGCCTCTGCCTCCTCGTACCCTGCACCTGCCGGTGTTTGAACAGGCTCGTCTGCGCCCGGGTCATGCTGCCCTGATCGACAGCACCACCGGGCAAACGCTGGACTATGCAACACTGAGCCACCGCGCCCTGCAGGTCTGCACGCTGCTGCAACAGCAGGGTGTACAACCTGGCGAGCCCGTGGCCGTCACCCTGCCTCGTGGTATCGATCAGGTCGTGGCCGTGCTGGGTGTGCTCGCCGCCGGCGCCTGCTATGTGCCTATCGGCATTGCTCAGCCTGCTGCTCGTCAGCAACGCATCCATCGTCGTGCAGGTATCAAACGGGTTCTGGGCGGAGAGACTTCATCCTCTGTCCTTTGCGACCATGATGTGGTCTGGCTCAATATTGCAGACGCGTGTTCGCTAACACCAGCCCAGGAACCCGCGTCTGTCGCACCGTCGTCTTTGGCCTATATCATTTTCACCTCCGGCTCTACCGGCGAACCCAAAGGCGTGGAGATCTCGCATCAGGCCGCTGCCAATACTCTGGATGATCTGAACCAGCGCTTTCACATCGGTCCCGATGATCGCATCCTGGCCCTCTCGGCACTGGACTTCGATCTGTCTGTCTACGATCTGTTCGGTCTGCTCGGTGTAGGAGCTACTGTAGTGGTGCCCGCCGAAGATGAACGACGCGATGCGGCCGCCTGGCTCGACCTGGTGCATCGTCACCACATCACGTTATGGAACAGCGTGCCGGTACTGCTGGACATGCTGCTCATCGCCGCCGAAGGCGATGCGCGCGCCCTGCCTCTGAGGCTGGCCATGGCTTCGGGCGACTGGATCGGACTGGATCTGCCCGCGCGCCTTGCCCAGCAGGCACCGCAGGCCCGCTTCATTGCCATGGGCGGGGCCACCGAAGCGGCCATCTGGTCCAATCTGTGCGAGGTTCCGGTACCGGTGCCATCCGAATGGCGCTCCATCCCTTACGGCACACCGCTGGCCAATCAGCAGTATCGAGTAGTCAATGCGCAGGGGCAGGATTGTCCCGACTGGGTCCCTGGTGAATTGTGGATTGGTGGCGCTGGCGTGGCCAATGGCTACCGCGGCGATGAACAGCGTACCGCTGCCGCCTTCGTCTCGCACAATAACCAGCGCTGGTACCGCACCGGCGATATGGGACGCTACTGGCCCGATGGCACCCTGGAGTTTCTGGGGCGCCAGGATCATCAGATCAAGCTGCGCGGACATCGCATCGAACTGGGTGAAATCGAAGCGGCGCTGCTCACCTGCCCCGGTGTGCGCCAGGCCGTGGCCATGGTCGTGGGACAGCCACCGGCCCTGGCCGCCGCCATCGTGACCGACCAACCCATTGAACAGAATGCCCTGAGCACGCATCTGCGTAACCTGATACCCGACTACATGGTGCCCGCCCTCTGGCTGGAACTCGATGCCCTGCCACTGAGCAGCAATGGCAAAATCGATCGAAAAACGCTTGCCGCACAACTGG
>JBEBTQ010000223.1:0-5892 GCA_040393685.1 Advenella kashmirensis
TACCGTTACTGGCCTTTACCGTTAGCGCGAATCGCGTTGACAAGCGCGGTGGTGGAACGCTGAAAACGAAACGGAATCGCCACGGCCCGACCGCCCCAGCTTTTCACCAGCGCGGTTTCGCGTAATTTCTCCATCTCATAGTCGCCACCTTTGACAATGATATCCGGACGCAACTGTTCGATCAGTTCGTACGGCGTATCTTCCTCAAATACGGTGGCCGCTGATACGCTGTCAAGCGCGGCCAGCATGGCCTGACGATCGTCCTGTCCGTTCAGCGGCCTGTCGGGCGCCTTGCCCAATCGATGCACTGATGCATCCGTGTTCACCGCAACTACCAGGCTGGCACCCAGCTGCGCCGCTTCGTCCAGATAACTGACATGACCCCGATGCAGAATATCGAAAACGCCGTTGGTAAAGACCAGCGGGCGGGCAAGCGTGCCATTGCGCACGGCCTCGATACATTGCTCGCGACTCAGGATTTTTCTTTCAAAACGCACAGTCATCATTTCCACCCAAGCAAGGTTGCAACCAGCCAGAGAATCAGGCCTGCCTGCAGCGTCAGCACGATCGTCATGACGATGAAAATGCGCTCACTGCGCCGATGACTTTTGCCCAGCTGATTCAGCTCTTTGCGCATCGCAGGCAGGCTATCCTGTCTTGCAAGCTGTGTATGCACCAGGCGCGGAATCTCGGGCAACAGATGCGACCACTGGGCCGCTTCCTTGCGAACCTGTGCCACGAATGCGCGCGGACCGATGCGATCCCACATCCAGCGTTCAAGAAACGGTTTGGCGGTCTGCCAAAGGTCCAGATCCGGATCCAGCTGCCGCCCCATCCCTTCTACATTGAGCAGGGTTTTCTGCAGCAGCACCAGTTGCGGCTGAATTTCCACATTAAAGCGGCGTGACGTCTGGAACAGGCGCAGCAGCACCTGACCAAGGGAAATCTCCGAGAGCTTGCGATCAAAGTAAGGCTCGCAGACGGAACGCACCGCCGCCTCCAGTTCTTCTTCGCGTGTGTCTGCAGGCACCCAGCCCGATTCAATATGCAGCTGCGCAACGCGCCGATAATCACGACGGAAGAATGCCAGGAAGTTTTGCGACAGATAGTTTTTGTCGAACTCCGACAGTGAGCCCACAATCCCGAAGTCCAGCGCAATATACCGACCCAGCGTCTCTGGCTGCAGTGAGACAAAGATATTGCCTGGATGCATGTCGGCGTGAAAGAACCCGTCTTCGAAAACCTGGGTGAAGAAGATTTCAACGCCATTGCGCGCCAGTTTCTTGATGTCCACGCCTGCCATTTCGAGTTTTTCAATATGGCTGATTGGCACACCATGCATACGCTGCATGGTCATAACGGTCTTGCTGGTAAATTCCCAGACCACTTCTGGCACCAGCAGAAGATCCGCGCGTTTCGGACTGGATTCGAAATTGCGACGAAGCTGGCTGCAATTGGCCGCTTCCACCTGCAGATCCAGTTCGTCATGCAGGTACTTGTCAAATTCGCTGACCACTTCTCTGGGACGAAGACGACGACCATCGGGCAGCAGGCGCTCGACAAAGCCGGCAAACATTTTCATGAGCGACAGGTCGCGTTCAATCACCGCCAGCATGCCGGGGCGCAGCACTTTCACGGCCACTTCGCGGCCATCGTGCAGCACGGCAAAATGAACCTGCGCAACTGAGGCTGATGCCACCGGCTCTTTGTCAAACAGTGCGAAAAGTTCCGTCGGATGTTTGCCGAAAGCTTTCTGTATGCTTTCCATGGCAAGTTCGGAAGGGAAAGGCGGCACGCGATCCTGCAGTGCAGATAATTCATCTGCAATATCCAGGGGAATCAGATCGCGCCGTGTCGACAGCACCTGACCGAATTTGATAAAAATCGGGCCCAGCGACTCCAGCGCCAGGCGCAATCGCTCGCCGCGCGGCTGCTCAAAACTGCGGCCAAGCCTGACAACCTTGAGCAGGGAACTGGCTATGGGATGTCGCAGACTACTGAGTACGAGTTCATCCAGACCATAACGCAGGCATACCAGCGCAATACGAATCAGCCTTAAGGTAGACAGGATCATGAACCGCTCCTGCGCTGGCGCGCTTCGAGCGCACGCAGCCGGGCATCAAGCTGATCCAGCGACACGGTAGACGCGCGCAGCGTGTCTTCCCAGGTTTGCAGCGCCGGTCTTCCCAGCACCATGCCGGCTTCTTCAGACACATATTCGCTCAGGTTTTCCGTAAGGCGCTGTGCCGCCGTTCCGGTAGTACTGACGGCCTGGCGCAATCGCATATGGATCTGGCGTGACAGCATGCCGCCAGTGAATCGTGCCAGTTCATGTTCGGAATCCCAGCGCAGATCACGTGCCAGTTCAGAGATGAGCTGCGCCAGGCCGGCATCGCCTTCCAGATGCAGCAGCGAGGCCAGTTGCGCAGGGTTCTCGCGGTTGCGCAGCGCGGCAGGCAGATCGGCCAGACGATGATCCGGCACCGTCAGCGTGACATCGGCCTTGATCGCCGGATCGGCACGTTCCACCATTCCGTCGTGCAGCAGTGTGAAGCGCAAGTCAAGACGACTGATACGAATGCGCACAGTTTTACCCGCATGCTCGGCGATGCGCGTTTTAGCCCAGGGCTCGCGCGCCAGCAGCAGATTCAGTGCACGTACAACAAGCAGGGAGGGATCAGGAAAAGCAGGCAGCAGCATAAAAATACGTTGGACCACACAGGATTCTGAATCCGATAGTGTACCCTTTTCAGGCTCAAACCGGCTCGGATTCACTAGCTGTGGCAGTCGGGCACTTCCTGATCCAGATAGACATCAAAGGCCACATCGGTCGCCCATTTTTTACGGAAGGCAGCCCATTGATCTGACTCGTCCCACTCACGCATCCGGGCACGCAACCATTTGGCCTCTTGCGGTTTGTCGTCGGCAAGCAGCCAGGTGAGCGTACTGGGATCATCGGGCAGTTCGATAGTGGCAGAAAATTTCTTCCATTCGGGAAATGTCATCAGGTTCTGCCAGACAGTCTGATCGATCAGTCCCAGATCGCATTTGCCCTCACGGACAGCCACCAGGGCGTCAGATGGCACAGGAAAAGTGAAGACCATCGCCCCGGCCTGCGACGCAGCCTGTGCCGCCTCTGTAGCTGTCGCGGCCAGACACACACTATGATCTTTCATGTCTGCGTGCGTACGCAGCTTCGTATCACTGCGGATCACGGCTTTGGGGAATGTCTGATAGGAAGTGGGCACTTGCGTGACGCCTGCTATTTTCGCGGGGCTGGCGGGCAGACTGTACAGGCCCAGATCCACGGTTCCGTCAGCCAGGGCGGCTTTTGCCTGTTCCGGTGTCATCTGCACCAGCTGCGCCTTCACATTAAGTTTTTTTGCCAGGGCCTGGACGACCGGGATATCCAGCCGGTCTGGCGTTCGTACTTTGGCGCCGGGTGCTGCCGCAGGCGTGACATGAATGACGGCCACGCGTAATGTTCCCCGTTCCGCCGCCTGCACAAATGGCGGTGGCTCAGCTGCATGGGTTGCTGATTCCATGCCGGGGTAAAGGGTCAGCGACAGAAAAAGAACAAGCGCTGTACCCAAGGCAGCGGCAATGGCAACGACGGGTTTTGGCAGATGACGTGACACGGCAGATCCGGACTCAGTCCTAAACGTACTGGTAACGAAGCAATCTGTGCTTGATGCGTTCAAGCACCAGCTGGTCAATCAGGGCAGCCAGAATGGCAATCACCAGAATGTTGGCCATTACGCCTGTCATATCACCGGTGTCGCCGGAAAAACTCAGCGACCTTCCCAGGCCTTTGCCAAAATCCACCAGCATTTCCACGGAAATCAGCGCGCGCCAGGCATTACCAAAGGCCAGTTGCGCACCCGTGATCAGTTCAGGCATAACAGCAGGCAGATAGACGCGACGCACCAGACCCCAGCGGCTGGCTCCCATGACGCGGGCGGCAGAAATATGCACTTTCTGCACCGATTCGGTGGCGTTCATGACACTGAGTGCAGCGGGGAACTACGCCGCCAGCGCAACCACCACGATCATGGGTTTATTGCCAAACCCCCAGACGATCAGAAACAGCGGCACCCAGGCAATACTGGGCAGCGACTGCAGAATCACGATCACATTGCGCAGTACTTCGCGAAAGAAATTCAGGCTGGCAGCCAGCAAACCAAAGGCAACGCCACATACCAACGCAATGCCATATCCACTACCCAGACGCGCCAGCGATCCCATCAGGCCCGTATAGAACTCACCACTGCGGACACTGTCCGACAGGCGTTCCAGAACAGGCAGAATGCCGGGCATGAGAAAATCCGGCAAGGTCATTGCGACCAGTTGCCAGACCAGAAGAATGAATGCGATGGCAAGCACCACCGCCAGCGGCTTTTTAAAGCCGCCGATGCGGGTGTTGTTGCTCACAGTTTACGAGCCTTTTGCCATTCGAGATCCAGCACGCTGTTAACGTCAAATGGGTTGCCGTCTTTGGTTTTCAGAGAACCGTCGCGCTCCATGATGCGGGCCAGTTCGGTCATGCGCTCGACATCTTTATCAGTCACTGTCGGCGTAAATACCTGGGTTTTGATGGCATCTTCAATCACTGTTTCGCGAGGCAGATCGCCTTTTTTCAGTGTTTTGAGCGTAGGTTCGGCAATAAAGTAACTGGCAATCAGTTTGGACGCCTGCGCGGGTTGTTTTTCCAGCAGTTCGATGGCCTGCTGTTGCGCATCCAGCGCTTTCCAGATGTCATCCTTGCGTGATTCCAGCACTTTACCGGACGTGATTACCACCATGCAGGGGAAAGGCCAGCTTTCACCCACTTCATAGATCTGCTTGACGGGAGCAACCAGTTGCGCGATCCGGTCATAGGGTTCGAAGAGGAATGCAGCGTTGACGCGATTACCAACCAGAGACTGGACGGCAACGGCAGGGCTCACACCCATCACACTGACATCACCTTCTTTCAGATTGGCTTCCTTCAGTACTACGCCGCGCAAAACGGTGTCGGCAGTACTGCCCTGACTTTGCGAGGCCAGCGTTTTCCCTTTGAGGTCGGCCAGCGTATTGATACCGGCATCGTCACGAACGACCAGAGAATGATAGCCGCGCTGTGCACCGCCCACCACTTTCAGGTCTGCACCACGAGAGGCCCAGGCGATTGCATTGGTAAAGCCCAGCACGCCCATGTCTACCTGACCGCCGACAATGGCTTTGATCAGATCAGTACCGGATTTGAACTCGACCAGATCCGTGTCCAGACCCTGTTTCTTATAGAACTCGCCTTCCTGCGCCACGATTGCCTGCGCATCGTCCATTACCCGCAGGTATCCGACCTTGAGCTTGTCTGCTGCCATGGCAGCGCCGGAAAACAACAGGGAAGCCACCAGAGGCAAGGCAGTCCATTTACGAATATTCATTGTCACTCTCTCTAAAAAATTGCATGTTTGTCATTGTGTGGCAGGGCTTTTGCTGTGCCCTGTCGTCTTTTCATTCAGCCAGATCTGACACGTTTGGATACAGATCAGATAAATGCGATTCAGGTCGTATTCGTTCAGGCTGCCAGCTTTTTCGCCTGCGGTTTGCTGTCGTGTTTGACGGCAATACCCAGAAGGCTCAGGATCTCGCGTTTTTCGCTGGCCAGATCCGACAGATCGTGGGAACGTTCGCGATGGGTCAGATTGAATTCCTTCAGTACAGTGGCCGGCCGCGAGCTGAATACCAGTACGCGATCCGCCAGGAACAGGGCTTCATCCACATCGTGGGTCACCAGCAGAACGGTGGGGCGTGCCTGTTCGACCAGATCAAGCAGGACGTCCTGAAGACTTAGTCGAGTCAGTGCATCCAGTGCGCCAAAAGGTTCGTCAAGCAGCAGGACTTCAGGCT
>JBEBTQ010000224.1:0-5876 GCA_040393685.1 Advenella kashmirensis
GGATTAACAGTCCGTCGCTCTACCGACTGAGCTATCGGGGATCAATGAAGAAAATGATTATAGACAATAATGCATGAACAATGCAAGCCCCCTACCCGCTTTTGCTTTTGTACCTTCATAAATGTTGCAGTTTTCCTACAGCACAAACAAAAACACGCGACCGAAGCCGCGTGTTTTTTACCAACTGCTATCAGCGAGTTTAGTGCACTGATGCCCTGGAACTGCCAATACCCGTTTCGGCACGTACGCGTTGTGCGTCGTACGCGGCGATATCGACGGCTGCGCGCTTGCTCTTGTCTGTAATAGAGAAGAACCAGATACCCACGAAAGCAATAATCATGGAGAACAGCGCTGGCGATTTATACGGGAACAGCGCACTGCCTGCCGGATTGCCCAGGGTCACTTCCCACACATCAGGCGACACAATGGTCAGCACAACGGAAGAAATCAGGCCCAGGAAGCCGCCAATCACAGCGCCGCGTGTGGTCATTTTTTTCCACATAATGGACAGGAAAAGAACCGGGAAATTGGCCGAAGCCGCAATCGCGAATGCCAGCGAGACCATGAAGGCCACGTTCTGTTTCTCAAACAGAATGCCAAGCAGGATTGCCAGAATACCCAGTACAAAAGTCGTGATGCGGGAAACCTTCAGCTCTGTAGCCGAATCCACATTGCCGTGGCGGAATACAGAGGCATAAAGGTCATGCGACACGGCAGACGCCCCGGAAAGTGTCAGCCCGGCAACCACGGCCAGAATCGTGGCAAACGCCACAGCCGAGATAAAGCCCAGGAAGATATGTCCGCCAACCGCATCGGCAAGATGGACCGCTGCCATATTTGCGCCACCAAGCAGACCGCCTTTGGCATCCAGGAAGGTCGGGTTCGTTGACACATAAATGATTGCGCCAAAACCAATGATGAAGGTAAGCACGTAGAAGTAACCAATCCACGTGGTTGCCCAGAACACGGATTTACGCGCTTCCTTGGCATTGGGAACGGTAAAGAACCGCATCAGAATATGAGGCAGACCGGCAGTACCGAACATGAGCGCCATGCCGAAGGAAATGGCCGAGATGGGATCCTTGATGAAAGAGCCCGGTCCCATAATGGACATGCCCGCCGCCTGCGCCTCTTCAGCTGTTTTGCCTGCTGCCTGTGCACCAGCAGCCTTGACTTCAACGGCCTTGGCAAACATGGCTTCAAAAGAAAAATTGTTCAGCTTCATGACCATGAACGCCATGAACGTCGCGCCCGACAGCAGCATGACAGCCTTGATGATCTGTACCCATGTGGTTGCGGTCATCCCGCCGAAAAGCACATAGACCATCATCAGCACGCCAACGATAACGACCGCGATCCAGTAGTCCAGGCCGAAAAGCAGTTTGATCAGTTGCCCTGCTCCCACCATCTGTGCAATCAGATAGAACAGCACGACGACGATGGTACCGCAAGCGGCGAACGTCCGTACCGGTGCCTGAGCAAAGCGGTAGCTTGCCACATCGGCAAAGGTAAAGCGTCCCAGATTGCGCAGACGTTCTGCCATCAGGAACATAATGATTGGCCAGCCAACAAGGAACCCGATGGAATAGATCAGGCCGTCATAGCCACTGGCCATGACCTGTGCGGCAATACCCAGAAAGGAGGCTGCAGACATATAGTCACCGGCAATAGCCAGGCCGTTCTGGAATCCGGTGATTCCGCCGCCGGCTGTGTAGAAGTCAGACGCCGACTTGGTTCTTGCCGCTGCCCACTTGGTAATGAAAAGCGTCAGCCCAACAAAAACGACGAACATAATGATCGCCGTGAGATTAACTTTCTGTTTGGTGGTTTCCCCGATTGCATCGGCCCCGTAGGCCAGAGATAAAAACAAACCGGTAAAGGCAATACCGATAAGAAAACGCGATACACCTTTATTCATGAGATACTCCTACATCGTTCAACAGACTTCTTTCCATCGCGTCAAATTTCGAGTTTGCGATAAGAATATAGATGCCTGTCAGCGCGATGATCAGAATCATCAGGCCAAAGCCTACAGGAATACCCCAGGTCATGGCACCGCCACTGATCGATTGAGCGAAGAACGCTTTATCGAATGCAATAATGCCGATGAAACCGACGTAATAAGCGACAAGGATGATGGCGGAAAAGACCCAGCCGTAAGTGCTGCGAGTCTTTGTCATCTCCTTGTATTTCGGGTTTGCCATCACCCTTTGAACGATATCATCACTCATGTGATTCCTCCCAGAACGTATCGTTGATTTGATTACTGTTTTGAACTGTTAATTATTTACGCGGCAAGCCTCACCGTTTTACCTGCAGCCTTTTAATTGCGCAATTAGTGTTAAACCCTAGCAGACCCTTCCACAACAGGAAAGGTTTTTAACCGGAGCTGTCAGAGTGCAGACTTCTGACAACAGTGAGCATGATGCTGGTAACCGGACTTATCAATTCATAACCGAATATCGAAGGTTCAGAAATTCAGGCGATCACAAGATTGCCACGACTGCCTGCGGCCAGATCACCGGTATCTCCATTGAGCAGCATCTCGTGAAACAGTTGAAGCTGACTTTTGTGCAGCATGTTGATGGGGCAGGCGATCTGGCGCGCGTATCGTTCGAAATGCGCATTCAGTACGCCATCGCGGATATGCTGTCCAATATCAGAATTCGGAAAAAAGGGTTGCGTCTTGATCAGCACCAGCCGCTCAGCCTTAAGGTGATTGGCAAGCCACGCGGCAATACAATCAGACGACATGTAAACCGACGTAAGTTCATCCGCCTGGTCACGCATCAGATATAGCGGCATCCAGACGGCCACTCCGCCTCGCTGCAGCACATCGCGGATCGCGCTGGCATTGACAGCAGGCGTCAACTGAGGCGCAAGTGCAGTCATCATCAAACCGTACTGTGCCCGGGCAAGAACCAGCATATTGTGTGCTACAAGACTGTCAAAGTGCCACTGGCGTTGCATGTCCCGGATAAACTCTACCCCTCCCCATCGTCCCGGGACAATAATTACTCGTCCCCCGCCTAACGTCCCCAGCTTGGTAATCCACTGCTGCAGCGTTTGATCATGCGCCAGATTTCCGTCAAGTTTTACGACCCACATACTCCCCTCCTGGCATTTGTTTATTCTTTTTTGCAAAATGAACGAGTGGCAACAATCCTCGGCCCTTCGTTCACTTTTATTTTTTTGCTGACTTGTCCCATAGCCAGATCAACAACCGCCACCGCATCATCAAACCACGTAGCCACGTATGCTCGATTGTTCGCAATAGCAACACCCTCGGGATAGCGCCCGACTTTGACCGCGGGCTGCACCGCGGTGCCGTCCGCATTGATACGCTGCAATACCCCTCTTTGCTGGGCGGTAACCCAGGCCTGCTCTCCATCTTGCGTCACGGCAATTCCGTAGGGCATGGCTTCCATTTTCGCGTGCCAGGTTTCCCGTTGCGACCCGGACTCTAGCCGGCTCAATGTGTTGTCCTTGACATTGGCTACATAAATCTGGTCGTCATGGCTTGCCAGAGCAAACGGTGATGCGCCGACAGGTACGCTATACAAAGACTTCCAGGCAAGTGCATCAATGACACTGACCGAACCGCTTTCTCTGTTGGCAACATACAGACGCCGACACGCAGCGTCCAATGTCAACCCTGCCGGCGAAGCGCCCACGGTGATCCGACCACTTTCCTTGCCCGTCTCAACATCAATCCGTACCACGGCATTGTCTTTCCAGTCAGAAACAAACAGCGATGTCTCATCGGCAGAAAGGGTCGCGGCAAAAGGCTCTCCAGGAAAATCATGGACCTTCAGCACCTGACCCGATTTCAGGTCAAGAACAGAAATTTTGGCCAGATCCGGATGCGTCACGTAAGCCCGACTTCCGTCTCTGTTGACGGCAACAAATACAGGCTTATCCGGAACGCTGATTTGTCGCACGACGCTGTCGGTCTGCACATCAACAATGCTGACCGAACTGCCCTCCTGACTGGCAATATAGATGTACTTCTCCGGAGCGGGCCCGGCCGACCACGCATTTGTGCAGCTGAGCATCAACAGACACGTTAGCAGCGTTCCGCGTATTCCGGCCCTCGTACAGATATTGCCCTGCGTCATGACTACTTACCTTCTACGGTCTTTTTCAGCCCGGCAAGGCCATTTTTGAAAAATGCGTTCATTGCCTGGATAGCGGATTCATCATTCAGATTCTCTGGCGGCTCGTTGCTCGTGTCACCTCTGTAGAATCGACCGATCCACGAAACCTTGCTGCCATCGCCTTCGGGTTCTACGGTAAGCGTGGCCGAATATGAGCTGACGGGTAAAGCCTCAAGATTCTCACCATCCATACGATAGCTATACGTCATTTTCTCGGCGTCATACTCATCCAGGCTTTCCTTGATCACGCCTTTCTCGAGAGTCAGCTCACGCTCCGATCCTGTTTTGTTTCCCTGGTTGGCACTGCTTTTGCTGACGTCCGGATGCCATTGCGAAATTCCGCCAAAATCTCCGGCCTTTTCCCAGACCTTCGCGGGTGGCGCGCTAATATTGACAGTCTCCTCTACTTTTTTTGGCGTCGGGCCATGCGCCAGTGCCTGCGCCGAAAGACATGCGGATAAAAATAAGGTGGCAATCGTTGCTTTATTCAATTAAATCTCCTTGGTGTTGAACGAAACTGAGTGAGCGGGAGTATGCACTCCACGCTTTTGAACCCGGCGCGCACGGCGCGAGGCGAAACCCGCGCGCGCAAAGCCCGTTAGATAGAAAATAAACAATGTTCCCGCTGCGATTGCGGCCAGATACGGAGCCAGCAAAATCGGCGTCGAGATCTGATGTTTATTGGCATTCGAATCAATGGCCCTCAAAAGCGATGCAGAATCAGACAGGGAAACATAAGTCAGTCCGTGGGCTCCGGCGAGTTTTTGCAGATACGTATCTCTTACGGACGACAGGTGCTCATTGCCTTTGGCCGCTTTGGAACCGAACGGAGCGTTACGGGCATGCCACCCTTCGCGATTTGCGGCATCTGCCGGCGGCGGGCCGCTACGGTTTTCCTGCTCTACATCGTCTTCGCCATAAAAGCCGATTTGACGACCCGTCTCATCGTATCTTGGGATGGGAGACAGTTGCTTGCTACCCACGCCGACGATAAGCCCTTTCACCTTGGCAGCCTGGCTCCCGCCCGAGGACTGGTCTCCGGTGAATGCGGCTGCTCTGGTCTGCGCTTCTCCCTGCATCATCATATGTCCCTGCTCGGCCTGCGCCAGTGGCAATGGCGGTGCTTCCTGCCCATCACTGAAGAAAACGATGCCAACACCAAGACTCTCTGCAAGTTCAATACCCGACTCGAGGCCTTTGGAGATGTAACTGTCACCTTCCCATGCCATTCGCCAATCCAGCTGTTCGACCGTTTCTGACAAGGGCGCATAATTTTCACAAACCTCTACGGGCTCAAGTAGCATAAAGCTGCGTCTTTCGGTAAAGATGCTCAATCCCACCCGGCTGCCACAGGCCATTCGTCCCAGTGCCTGACCCAGCGTCTGCCTCACCTGCTCAAGTCGGCTGTGCAGCTTTTCACCCTCGCCATAGTCACGTACGTTCATGCTGCCTGTGATATCAATAACAAACATCACTTCGGCCCTGTCCTGAAGCGAGCGCACGTGAGGAGAAAAAATGCCCCACGCGGACACACACAGCGCCACAATCAATAAGGCAAGACGAAAACCTGACATGTTCGGACGCATCAAGGCAGCCCCTTGGGAATGCCGGGAAGATCGGTCCACAGACGCTTGGGTGACTCTGGTTCTTCATCTTCATCGGACATCTGCCCTTCAGGCAAATCACGCACCAGCCGCGATGCAATATCCAGGTTGTACC
>JBEBTQ010000225.1:0-5866 GCA_040393685.1 Advenella kashmirensis
GCCGCACTGAAGCAGTAGAAGGGCAGTTACGCTGTCCGCGCTATCCTTCCTCCCCTTGAACGGGGAGGATTGCCGCGCTCATGTTCAATCTATCGATGGCTGACAGCCCGCCAGCGCGTAGCACCCGCTGTTGCCAACGCCTCCTGCTCTTACAACCATCCGGTCTTGCGGAACTGGCGGAACAGCAAGGCACAGATACCAAACATAAGCAGCATGACCAGCGGATAGCCGTAGGTCCAGTCCAGTTCCGGCATGTTCCTGAAGTTCATTCCGTAAATACCGGCAATGGCCGTAGGGACTGCAAGGATCGCTGCCCAGGACGCCAGCTTTTTGGTGATATCCGTCTGATGTGCCTGAGCAATCATCTGACTGGCTTCAAATGCAAAGGCCAGCGACTCGCGCAAGGCATTCATCTGGTCATCGATACGCGCGACCCGGTCAGCCACGACGCGATAATAGGCCTGCGAATCCTGTTCCACAAAAGCCAGATTCACAACTGACATGCGTGTACAAATCTCGATCACAGGTGCAATGGAAGTATGTACGCGCAGCAGGTCACGGCGTAGCTTGTACAGTTTGCGCACGTCCGATTCCCGAAAGCCATGCAATATCATTTTCTGTTCCAGCTGCTCGACATCACCTTCAAACTTGGAGGCCAGCGCCAGATAACTGTCAGCCAGACCATCCAGAATTTCGGCCACTACAAAGTCACTGCCGCGGGCAATCAGATCGGGTGAGCCCTCCAGACGTTTGCGCACCGGCGTATTGGTCATCGCCTCGCCACGCCGAACAGTCAGAATAAAGCTTTGCCCGAAAATCATTTGCATCTCGCCATAGACAATTTTCTTGTTCTCGCGCGAAATAGTGACGGCAACGATTTGAATATAGTCGCCATAGTCGATAATCTTGGGTCGATAATGACGCTTGAGTATATCCTTGGTTGCCATCTTGCTGAAAGACAGGTTTTTACAGGTCATACGCAATTCGTCATCGGACGGATCTTTCAGACCGGTCCACAACAAATAATCCGGATCCCTTTTATAGCCGGAGATTTTTTCCGGCGCCACCACACCAAGTCGCTGGCCGCAATGATACTCAACCGATGCCACCACACCTGAACCTGCGTCGACGGGGGTGGCTGTTTTTTTGCTTGCTGCCGTTTTTGTGGTGGCGCCAGCGGTTTGCGAATTCGCATTTTCAGCTTTCTGCTGCGCCGGCTCTCTTGAAGTTTGTTCTTCTGCGTTGGAAGGCACTGCTGAGGAAGGTTCCTCTGCTTCAGCAGGCTCCACGCTATCGTTGAGCGCCTCTTCGGCGACTGCATCTTTTTTATCTTTCATGACAGGCTCCCTACAGAATCGGGATCATACCATTCTTAACCTTAAACCCTCATTTCCGATTGTTGCAGGTCGCTCTAAACCACACCATTCTTAGCGTTACGCCCGCAATTGGGATGTTGCAGGCTGCTCCCGACCCTGCCCAGCAACCCTTCAGGGGCAGAATCCTGTGTAGTCCGCAAGACCACGGGTAATGATCATTCGCTGAACTTCACTGGTGCCTTCGTAAATCTGTGTAATCCGCGCATCCCGATAAAAGCGCTGTACGGGATAATCCTGAAGAAAGCCGTACCCGCCATGGACCTGGATTGCCTGGGAACAGACTTTTTCCGCCATCTCTGAAGCAAACAGCTTGGCCTGGGACGCCTCGGACAGGCAAGGCATGCCCTTGTCCTTCATGGACGCTGCATGCAGTACCATCAGCCTTGCCGCATTGACCTGCGTATGCATGTCTGCCAGCATATTGGCGATACTTTGATGTTTGATCAGTGGTTCATTGAATTGCACTCTATCCTTGGCATACGCAATCGCGGCCTCCAGGGCGGCCCGTGCAATTCCCACTGCCTGTGCTCCGATGCCGATGCGGCCATTCTCCAGATTGGAGAGTGCAATGGACAAACCACGCCCCCGCTGCCCCAACAGATTCTCTTCGGGAATCGCACAATTTTCCAGAGTAATGGCGCAGGTATCAGAGCTGCGTATACCCAGTTTCTTTTCTACACGATTGACGACAAAACCTGGCGTATCGGTCGGCACCAGGAATGCGGAAATCCCGCGCTTGCCTTCATCCGGATCCGTCACCGCAAACACAATGGCCAGCTTTGCGCGCTTGCCGTTAGTGACGAACTGCTTGGCCCCATTGAGCACCCATTTTCCATTTTCCAGGCGGGCGCGCGTTTTCAGGTTGTTTGCTTCAGACCCGGCCTGCGGCTCGGTCAGGCAGAAACACGAGATTGCACGACCACTTGCCAGATCAGGCAGCCATTGTTTCTTCTGCGCATCATTGCCGCTATTGAGCAAAGTACCGCAACCGACGGAACAATGTACGGAAACCAGAGTTCCCGTTGCCGCATCTGCTGCAGAGATCTCTTCCAATGCCAATGCATAGGACACGTAATCGGTCTTTGAGCCACCCCACTCTTCGGGAACCACCATGCCCAGCAGGCCAAGCTCGCCCATTCGCAACAGGACATTGTCGTCGATCCAGCCTTCTTCTTCCCAGCGCTCAGCCTGTGGCGCAATTTCCTGCTGCGCAAAGTCGCGAGTCATATCGCGAATCATGCGCTGTTCTTCACTGAGTGCCGTATCAAACGTGCTCATTTTTCCACCTTGCCCAGAGACTGGATAATCGCGGAAAAGTCCAGATGGCCATTGCCCTGGCTGCTGAAAGTCTGATAAAGCTGCTGCGCAGTTGCACCCATCACCACAGGCACTTTTGCGTTGCGCGCCGCTTCTGTTGCCAGGCCCAGATCCTTGAGCATCAGGTCTGAACCGAAGCCACCGGTATACCCCCGGGATGCTGGCGCGGTCTCAATCACATCGGGCCAGGGATTGTACACTTCGGTGCTCCAGCAGCGGCCCGAAGAGGTGTTGATAATACCGGCCAGAATTTTGGGATCCATGCCCAGCGAGACGCCAAGGCTCATGGCCTCGGCCGCGCCGATCATGGAAATGCCAAGCAGCATATTGTTGGCAACCTTGGCTACCTGTCCGTTTCCGGAGCCACCGCAATACACGATGTTCTTGCCCATTTGTTCCAATATCGGTTTGGCCTTGTCAAAGGCCGACTGCTCTCCGCCTACCATAAATGTAAGCGTACCTGCCTTTGCCCCGCCGGTCCCGCCAGACACCGGGGCGTCCAGCATGACATTCCCCTTTTTCTGTGCTGCGGCAGCAACGTCTCGCGAGGTCTGCGGATCGATGGTCGAACAATCAATCAGCATCACGCTGGGGTCCACCGTGGCAAGTATACCGTCGTCCGCCAGATACACCTTGCGCACATGAATTGAGGCTGGCAGCATGGTAATGAGGACGTCCGGTCTGGCCGCTGCAATCTCGCCGACCGAGGCGGCCGACGTTGCGCCTGCCTTGACCAGTTCCGCAACGGCCGCGTCCACCAGGTCAAACACCTGCAACTGATGTCCCGCCTTGAGCAGGTTCAGCGCCATGGGCGCGCCCATATTGCCCAGTCCGATAAAACCGATATTCATTTTTTATGTCTCCAAAATGAACTGGCTGCACGGGACGGAATCGTCTCTTCTTTGTTGCAGCCAGTGTACTGGCCCGGTCTGCATGCAAAGGCGCCTGAGTGGCGATACCGGCGCATGAGACCCGGGAATTATTGACTATATAGATGTGAATGCCCACATGTGAATACCCTAAGATACTGCGATTCCGACTTCCAGAATGTCATTTAGAGGACGATCTGCGGGCATTCCTTTTGGGTACAAATCTATTTCATACAACGCGGGAAATGACTTCTCCCGATTCAAAATAGCGGTCCAGATTGTCAACCACGCGCAGACTCATTTTCAGTCGCGTTTCCACCGTGGCGCTGGCCGAATGCGGCATCAGCGTCACCCGCTTATGCTCGCGCAGCGCTTCGGGCACCTTCGGCTCGTGTTCGAACACGTCCAGTGCGGCAAAACCCAGCCTGTCCTCCAACAACAGTTCAGTCATGGCCGTTTCGTCAATGACGGTGCCGCGGGATACATTAACGACTGTCCCCTTGGGCCCCAGCGCAAGAAGAACGTCGCGATTGATCAGATGGTGTGTGGACGGACCGCCTACGCAGGTCAGCACCAGAAAGTCTGCCCATTCAGCCATTGCCGTCAGCGATTCCTCGTAACCGTAAGGGACATCACTGCGAGCCTTGCGATTGTGATAGCGAATTTCGCAATCGAACCCGGTCAGGCGTTTTGCCACCGCTGCGCCAATACCGCCCAGTCCCACAATACCCACGCGCTTGCCCGAAACGCTTTGCGCCAACGGAAAAGCCCCTTCCACTGGCCAGCGTCCCTCACGCACATACCGGTCGCCCCAGACCAGCTGCCGGGCACTGCCAAGTAACAGGCAGACGGCAAGATCGGCCACACAATCGTTCAGCACATCCGGCGTATTTCCCAGCTGTATGCCTCGCTTCTTCAGCTCACCGGCATCAATCGTGTCATAGCCCACACCAAAACTGCTTACCACTCCCAGGTCGGGCAGACTGTCCAGCCATTCGTTCTTCAGTCCATGACCGGCAGTGGTCACCAGTCCCTTCACGCCTTTGCCGTTTTCTGCCAGAAATGCCGCCGGATCCTTCTGCTCCCACAGTTTGATCACGTCGTAGTTTTCCTCGACGTGTTTATTGACCAGTGCCGTGCCGCTGGCCACCTGAACGATTTTGGTCCTTGCCATATACCCTCCTTGAAAATGTGTGATCGATGTATCGGAGAATACCACGACTGTGATCACGTAAACGCGCTCGCGCACGACGATCAAAGACTGCGCGAGCGTTCGGGTCCCTGACTGGCGGACAGACAGGCCGACTCGCCGGATGCACTGGTATCTGAACCCGAGGATGCCCGGATGGACAGCTGGCCGACCGGAGCAACACCCGGACTTCCGGCCGTCTGCGAGGTCAACGCCAATGGAATCCCGCGCAGGATGGTGTTTTCCCTGATTAAAACTGTTACTCGTTGTAGAATATCTGGTTACTCCCGGTGTCGGGCAACTTTTATTGCAAATTCGATGTCTCTCATAGTCCACAAATACGGCGGAACCTCCATGGGCTCCGTTGAACGAATCAGGAATGTTGCGAAACGCGTCGCCAAATGGCATAACGCGGGCCACCAAATTGTCGTCGTGCCTTCAGCCATGTCGGGCGAAACCAACCGTCTGCTCGGTCTGGCCAAAGAAATTTCCGAACAGCCCGACGGCCGCGAACTGGACATGCTCGCATCAACGGGTGAACAGGCCAGCAGTGCCCTGCTCGCACTGGCGTTGCATGCCGAAGGCATCAAGGCTCGCAGCTATACCGGCTGGCAGGTCCCTGTTCAGACCGATTCGGCTTACACCAAGGCACGCATCAAATCCATAGAGGACAAGCGCATTCGTGCCGATCTGGACGAAGGCCGGGTCGTGATCGTCACTGGCTTCCAGGGCATCGATCCCGAGGGACACATCACCACACTGGGACGGGGCGGCTCCGACACGTCGGCCGTGGCTGTTGCCGCAGCCATCAAAGCCGATGAATGCCTTATTTACACCGACGTCGATGGTGTCTACACAACAGACCCGCGCGTCGTTCCTGAAGCGCGTCGCCTGGCCGTCATTTCTTTCGAGGAAATGCTGGAAATGGCCTCGCTCGGGTCCAAAGTGCTGCAAATCCGCTCTGTCGAATTTGCCGGCAAATACAAAGTGCCGCTGCGCGTCCTGTCATCACTCACCGACCCTGCCATCCCCCTGCAGGAAGAAAAAAAGTCGGGAACATTAATTACCTTTGAGGAAGATTCAAAAATGGAATCCGCTGTCATTTCCGGTATCGC
>JBEBTQ010000226.1:0-5865 GCA_040393685.1 Advenella kashmirensis
GGGCGCTTTTCATCGAAATATATTTCCAGTGCGGCCTCCAATGCATCCTCAGCGTTCAGCAGCGCTTCTTGCTCATCGTCTCCGACAGAATTTGCTTCCGGAATATCGGTAAATCCGACCAGCAAAGTACCGTTATCGTCTGGCTTTAACGTGACGGGATAGGTCAACATGATTCATGCTCCTGTACATTCGGTTTACTCAGGCTGATGATTCGATGAATATCTTAGCGAAATAGAAAAATCTGGCAAGATAGTAAAAGCCGAACCAGTCCCCCTGAGTGAATCTGGTTACAAGGCCCCGTTTCTGCCCTTCATAAAACTGTGGGATAATCCTGATATGACGGTCGCCGCAACAAAGGCAGTTTCTGGCGGCAGGGTGAAGTCGAGCCCGGATCGATCAAATAACTATTCTGATCCCTGGTTTGGAGTCAACAATGAAAAAAATTCTGTGGCTGCTGTTTTCCTGCATTGTTAGCGTTGGTCTGGCGGCCTGCAGCGTACCCGGCAAGACCGATATCATGGGCAATGCCGATTACTTTGATCCTGCCTTCCTCAATAGCCATCTGATCAAGGACAAGACAACCGTATCAGAGGCGAAACAGGTGTTTGGTGAGCCGGATCGAATGACCCGCAATTCCAATAACGAAACAACGCTCAAATATGTGCGCAAGTCGTCCGGCAATATGGCGGGCAATGTGGTTGGTGCCGTTCCGATTGTGGGTCCGATGGTGGATTCTGCGGGACGGTTGCTGAGTCCCGGCAAGGCCGATATGGGCCAGCAGGTGCTGGAGATAAAATTTGTTAATGATGTTTTTCAGTCCTGGGAAATGTAAGCCCGGGTTAACCGCGTCCGCGATACGGATTTCTTTACGCAAATGGAGTATGTGTTATGAAAGGGTTTGTTGAAGATATTGAGAATTTGACCGTAAGCAATGATCTTTACCGCAAGGTGCTGTACACGGGAAAAAATCTGCAGCTGGTGCTGATGACTCTGCAGCCCGGCGAAGAAATTGGCGCAGAGGTGCACGAAGATCACGATCAGTTTTTCCGCATTGAGCAGGGCGAAGGCAAGGTCATGATTGACGATGAGACCTATAGCATTGCCGATGATGACGCCGTCATCGTACCGGCTGGTGCCCGCCACAATGTCATCAACACAGGCGATGAGCCTCTGCGCCTTTACACGATTTACGGTCCACCGGAACATCGTGATGGCGTGGTTCATGCAACCAAGAAAGACGAACAGGAAGAGCATTTCGACGGCAAGACAACCGAATAGGTGATTGCCATGGATGCGCAGGCGCTGGCAGATCTTCAGGCCTTTGTGCAACAGCATCCGGGCCTGCTGGTGATCACCGGTGCCGGTTGCAGTACCGATTCCGGTATCCCAGCCTATCGGGATACCGAAGGTGCCTGGATGCGGCCTCCGCCCATGACATTCCAGCAGTTCATGAGCGGTGAGCCCGCCCGCCAGCGTTACTGGGCGCGCAGTACTGTGGGCTGGCGCTATTTTTCAGCGGGTCGTCCGAACGCGGCGCATACTGTCCTCAAATCCCTGGAAGAGAAAGGATATATCGGCCTGCTGGTGACGCAGAACGTCGATGGCTTTCATCGCCTGGCAGGGCAGTCGCGACTGGTTGAGTTGCACGGTTCGCTTGCGCAGATCGTCTGTATGAATTGTGCAACCCGGTTTGATCGGTCTGAATATCAGCACCGGCTGCAGGCCGAGAATCCTCAATGGGCGAAGCTGACTGCTGTCATGGGCCCGGATGGGGATGTGGATCTCGAGTCTGATTTCTCAACATTCCGGGTGCCACCCTGTACACGCTGTGGCGGCATACTGAAACCAGATGTTGTTTTTTTCGGAGAACCGGTACCTCGCGATCGCGTTCAGACTGTTTATCACGCTCTGGATCAGGCGAACGCCGTACTTGTGGTGGGTTCTTCTTTGATGGTTTTTTCGGGATTCCGGTTCGTGCGCGATGCCGCGGCCCAGGGTAAACCGATAGCGGCGATCACTCGAGGCAGGACGCGTGCAGATGATTTGCTTGCGTTAAAGCTGGACACAGCCTGTGCGCCGGTACTGACTGCGCTGGATGACCGGCTGCCCAGGCGCTTTTTTGACCCGTCCGAGCTTAGGCCTGAACCTGAGCTGCACAAGCGTTCTACTTCATATACAGCGTTGCAGCCCACAGAGAAAGCAGGCCAATGGTCACAAAAAATGCAATGACGTAGCCAATCAGCATGAGCAGGATTTTTCGTTTTCGTTCCATGATTGTATCTTCGTATTTTCAACTGTGATTATACGAGCTGTTTTGGCTGAGAGGCCTTCGCCGCCTTACAAAACGGACAGGCTCAAGCTATAATTCAAATTTCCTGCTACGGCCCTTTTCACCGGGCCCTTACTCCAATGACAAAGTATGTATTCGTTACCGGCGGCGTGGTCTCTTCGTTAGGCAAGGGAATCGCCGCCGCGTCATTAGCGGCGATCCTTGAGTCGCGCGGCCTGAAGGTCACTATGCTCAAGCTGGATCCCTATATCAACGTGGATCCGGGCACCATGAGCCCGCTGCAGCACGGCGAAGTGTTCGTGACCG
This sequence comes from Advenella kashmirensis, assembly GCA_040393685.1. Taxonomy (GTDB): domain Bacteria; phylum Pseudomonadota; class Gammaproteobacteria; order Burkholderiales; family Burkholderiaceae_B; genus Advenella; species Advenella kashmirensis_C. Next base: position 2,597 of record JBEBTQ010000226.1, read on the forward strand.
AAGACGGCGCCGAAACCGATCTGGATCTTGGGCATTACGAGCGGTTTATTTCGGCCCGCATGCACAAGTTCAATAACTTCACCACCGGCCAGATATATGAATCCGTGCTGCGCAAAGAGCGCCGCGGCGATTATCTGGGCAAGACCGTGCAGGTGATTCCTCACATCACAAATGAAATTCAGGATTTCATTATCCGTGGTGCCCGCCAGGCCTGGGATGGTCAGACCGATGTGGCCATTGTGGAAATCGGTGGTACGGTCGGGGATATTGAATCCCTGCCGTTTCTTGAAGCCGTGCGTCAGATGAGCCTGCGGCTCGGACGCAATGGTGCGGCTTTCGTTCACCTGACTTTGGTGCCCTTCATTGCATCGGCCGGCGAACTCAAGACCAAGCCAACCCAGCACTCGGTTCAGAAACTGCGTGAGATCGGTATCTATCCCAACGCCTTGCTCTGTCGCGCCGATCGTGAGATTCCCGACGACGAAAGGGCCAAGATTTCGCTGTTTTCCAATGTGCCGCTGGACGCCGTTATTTCCGTCTGGGACGCCGATTCCATTTACAAAATCCCGTCCATGCTGCATAACCAGCATCTGGATGATCTGGTCTGCGACGCGCTGGCTATTTCTCCGCCACCGGCAGACCTGAAAATGTGGGACGGCCTGATCGATGCACTTGAGCATCCGCAGCACGAAGTCCATATTGGTATGGTCGGCAAATATGTGGATCTGACCGAATCGTACAAGTCGCTGATCGAAGCACTGCAGCACGCAGGCATCCACACCCATTCACGCGTGGTCATCGAGTACATTGACTCTGAAGATCTAGAGGGCGGTGCCACTGAGAAACTGGCATCGCTGGATGCCATCCTGGTCCCCGGCGGCTTTGGCAAGCGGGGGACCGAAGGTAAAATCCGTGCCATCCGCTATGCGCGTGAGCACAATGTGCCTTACCTGGGTATCTGCCTGGGTATGCAGCTGGCCGTTATCGAGTTTGCACGCCACGTGGCACAACTGGGCGGCGCCAACAGTACCGAGTTTGATCCTGCCGCGCCGCATCCGGTTGTGGCGCTCATTACCGAATGGATGGATCGCGAAGGCAAGGTCGAGAAACGAACTGCCACGTCTGACCTGGGCGGCACCATGCGCAAGGGCGCGCAACGCTGTCCTGTCAAGGAAGGCACGCGTGCCTATGAGATTTATGGTCCCGAAGTCAACGAGCGTCATCGTCACCGCTACGAGGTCAATAATGTCTATGTGCCACGCCTGGAAGAGGCTGGTCTGGTCATCAGTGCCCGTACCCCCACAGAGAACCTGCCGGAAATGATGGAAATCCCATCGCATCCCTGGTTCATGGGCGTGCAGTTCCACCCGGAATTTACCTCCACCCCCCGCAATGGTCATCCCCTGTTCTCCAGCTACATCAAGGCGGCACTGGAATACCAGAAACAGCGGAAAAACAGTCAATAGAGAACACATATGAACCTTTGCGGCTTCGATGTCGGGCTGACTCGGCCCTTTTTTCTGATTGCCGGCCCCTGCGTCATAGAATCGCGGGAAATGGCATTTGATACTGCGCGTACGCTGATCGACATTACCGGCCGCCTGGGTATCCCTTTTATCTATAAAAGTTCGTTTGATAAGGCCAACCGCAGTTCGGGCAAGTCTTATCGCGGTCCCGGCATGGACGAGGGTCTGCAGATTCTGGCCGATGTGCGTGAGCAGCTGAACGTACCGGTGCTGACCGATGTTCACGATATAACGCAGGTCGAACGCGTTGCCGCCGTGGTAGACGTGTTGCAGACGCCGGCCTTTCTTTGTCGCCAGACCGATTTCATTTCTGCCTGTGCGGCTACCGGCAAACCGGTAAATATCAAGAAAGGGCAGTTCCTGGCGCCTGCCGATATGCAGCAGGTGGTGGCCAAGGCCAAAGCGGCGGCCATCGAGGCCGGTGGCAATGGCTCCAATATTATGGTGTGCGAACGCGGTGCGTCATTTGGTTATAACAACCTGGTGTCGGACATGCGTTCACTGGCCATTATGCGTGCCACCGAGTGCCCGGTGGTGTTCGATGCGACTCATTCGGTGCAGTTGCCAGGCGGGCAGGGCAGTTCGTCAGGGGGGCAGCGCGAGTTTGTGCCCGTGCTGGCACGTGCGGCCGTAGCTGTCGGTGTGTCCGGGCTGTTCATGGAAACGCATCCCGATCCTGCAAAAGCCTTGTCTGACGGGCCCAATGCAGTGCCTCTGGCACATATGCAGGCTTTGCTGCAGTCACTGATGGATATTGACCGTATCGTCAAGCAGCAGGGTTTTATCGAGGATCAGTTCACCAGCTACGCCGCTTAGGGACAGTCCAGCATTTCGGACAGTCCTGATTCTTTTTCTATCTGTGTTGTGAGCCGACCCGTCAGCGGTCGCTGCGTCACACACACCGACACCGCGAGATGCCGGTTAACCTTGAACAGGCATTATGGGTACCAGAACAATCGAGGTAAGTGACGAGAACGCGGCATCGGGGCGATTATTGCCGTTTCGCCAATCCTTGCTTGCGGTACTGGGAATCTGTTTTGTAGGCATGCTGGTGGGGCTGGATCAGACCATTGTCGGTACAGCCCTGCCCACCATTGTTGCAGAACTCAACGGGTTTGAGCTCTATGCCTGGGTCGGTACATCGTACCTGCTGACGTCGGTCATCACCGTTCCTATCTGCGGGCGCCTGAGCGACTACTATGGTCGCAAGCCCTTTGTGGTCGCTTCCGTTATCATTTTCACCATTGCTTCCGTGCTTTGCGGCATGGCAGGTAATATGACGCTGCTCGTGCTGGCTCGCGCGCTGCAGGGAATTGGAGGCGGTATGCTGGTGGGCACAGCGTTCGCCTGTGTTCCTGACCTGTTCCCGGACGCCAAGGTGCGCCTGCGCTGGCAGATTCTGCTGAGTTCCTCTTTCGGGATTGCCTCGGCCGTGGGGCCATCGCTGGGGGGCTTTCTTACCGAGTACTACGGCTGGCGCTCGGTATTCTATGTCAACCTGCCGGTTGGACTGATTAGCCTGTTTTTTATCTGGCAATATCTGCCCCTGATCCGCTACAAGCGCGAGCAGGCCATTCGGCTGGACTGGCAGGGCGCAGGTCTGATTGCTCTGTTTTTGGGGGCGTTGCAGCTGGCCGTTGAGCTTTTTGCCTCGCACGGCATTTCCTGGCAGGTCATCCTGTTTTCGGCCCTGTCGGTCTGTGCCTTCATTGTCCTGATTGTGTGGGAACGACGTCATGCATT
>JBEBTQ010000227.1:0-5846 GCA_040393685.1 Advenella kashmirensis
CAAGTACTCTAATCCAACTGAGCTACGGGCGCGCTGCAACTGCAAGAACTGAATTATGCTCGAAATGGGCATTGATTGCAAGTGTTTTCCCGAAGAAATTCTCAAAAAATGTTGGAGCGACGCAAATTTCCCCTCACTCGTCCCAACGTCCCTTTATTACGTTGCTGAATCGCAACGTGGTTTGTTAAAATTGCGTAACATCAAGGCGATCAACTCAAAAGTTCACCTTGAGACTCGCTCTTCCCTTGTTGCCTAGCTGCAACGAGATTTCGAGACCATCGGTCAAAAATTGAACAAGAAAAAGGGATTATCAATGGAAACGATTTACGACGTACTACGTGAAAGTCATGAGACGCAGCGCAGTCTCTGTAAGCGGCTGCTTCGTACCAAACCCGGTACGGGCAGCAGAGACGAAATTTTCAAGCAGCTGTTTATCGAGCTTGAGGCACACGCGGCATCCGAAGAGCGTTTTCTGTATGCGCCCATTCTGATGGACGACAATGGGCTTTCCCCATCGCGCCACGCACTGGCTGAGCATCACGACATCGAAGAGATGCTGGAAGATCTGCAGTCAGAACCTTCGAATTCTCCGGGATGGCTGGCGCAGGCCAAGGCATTATCCAAGAAGGTGCATCATCACCTGCGCGAAGAAGAGAAAAAATTCTTCCAGGCTTCCGGCAAAATTCTGACGGATGCACAGAAAACACAACTCGCCAAACAGTATCGCCGCGACTTTGAGCGGATGAAGAAAGTCCTGGCTTAGTAGTTCCTTGCCTAAGTAGTTCCTTGCCTAAGTAGTTCCTTGCCTAAGTAGTTCCTGCGCACGTAGTGCGGCCAAAAATCCCGGACAAATGCTCCTGGCAAGAAGAGTGAGTCCGTTCATCTGCACGCTATTACTCTGAATGACGCCCCGGCATGGTTTGACCACGCTAGGGTAAACCCACGCATAAATTGGCGCCAAAATAATCTACAATAATACTGCCCATATGACTTTGATTTGTACGTTGCTGCCTTGCGTCTGACAATGGGTGCCGCCTTGCAGCGCTTTCCCGGATGTCTACTATGTCAACACCCCAACCTTTTCCCTTTATTTCCGTTTCCGGCGCGCCTTATGAGCGCGGCGTCCAGTATGGACAGCAGGCCCGGGACCGGGTTCGGCTCAGTGTCAGCCTATATGGTCAGACGCTCGTGGATCTGGGATTCAGTGAATCTCAGCGCACGCAATTGATTGGCAGTTTCGTTCCTGTCATCGAAGAGTACGCGGCACATTATCTGGAAGAGATGCGTGGTATCGCGAAAGGTGCTGACGTGTCATTCGAAGATATCGTGATGATCAATGCCCGAACCGAAGTATTGGCCAGGGCACGCGCCGAGAAGAATAAATCTGTTGAACTGGAACCAGACGATGGATGTACAGGAGCGCTGGTATTGCCAGAAAGATCAGTCAGCGGCAATCTGCTGCATGCGCAGAACTGGGATTGGCGAGCCGAATGTGTGGATACGGCGGTCGTATTACGTATCCGCAGTGAAAATGGTCCTGATATCCTTACCTATGTAGAAGCCGGTGGACTGGCGCGCAGCGGTCTTAACAGCGCGGGGGTGTCCATTACCGCCAACTATCTGGAGTCAGACCGGGATTTTGGTCAGCTGGGAACACCATTGTCACTGATTCGACGCAAAGTGCTGGAGCAGCAACATTTTGCGCTAGCTTTAAAGGCCGTAGCAACGACACCGAAATCATGCTCGAACAATATCATGCTGGGTATGGCGCAAGGGTTTGGTATCGACTTCGAGTGCACAACTAATGAAGCCTTTCCAATCTATCCGGGCGACGACAATCTGATCGTTCATGCCAACCATTGGGTTAGTCCGGTCGCGATGTGCAAACTGTTAGATACGGGACGTGCGAGTACACCGGAAAGTTCCTATCGGGACTGGCGTGTGCGCAAATTGCTGAATGCGCGCGAGAAGCTGGACCTTAATGACCTTAAACAGGCACTGTTCGACGACTTCGGTACACCTTATTCGGTTTGCCGGCCACCTCGGCCAGGCAGCCATGACAATCTTTCGGCCACCGTTGCTATGATCGTGATGGAACCCGCGCTGGGAATTCTGGATGCCGCGCCTCTGCCTGCATTGAACAGATCGTTTACCCGTTATAGTCTGTCGGAGGATCCCGTACTGCTTACTGCGGATCAATAAGGTAACAATACGCAATTGCAGTGCCCAAACAAAACCCTCTGCGATGATCCTTTGCAGAGGGTTTTTGATTGACATGCCTCTCACTGGAGTCAGACGCTACTTTTAGAAAATCTCCTATGCTGTAAAAATCATCTATTTCACACGGCATTTATCGTCTCGCAAGACCTCACAGTGAACATGATTTTGTCGATTGGAAATCCTTCCCGCTGCTCAGCCAGCTCATAAAATTTCTCTTCAATTTCAAGGGCTGTCTCTATTGCCACAGGTAACCTGATTGACATGAACATTCTGTACTCCTCCGGATCGTACGTAAAATACGGTTGCACGGAAGAATAATATCCAAAGCTTTGCACAGCTGCTGCACTGACATCATTGAGCATTGCGAGCTCATTTTCGCCAATACCTAGCAAACCGAGATTCGATTTAGTTAATGCCGACAACACATGCATCTCCAATTTTGAGGGCTGATCTCGTTACACTCGCCTTGCCGTATCCCTTAGAGTGTCTTCACGCCTCAGGATCAAAAAAAAACCAAACTTCAAATTTCCGGTCGAAAAATACCATTGATTGAAAATCCACTAATTTATACATCAATGCTACATATTCATACAGACCAACGCATGTAAATTTATCCAATTCGGAATACCGATGCAATGGCTTTCTTTGCATCAAACCCAGCGTTCAATCGTGCTCTGGCACGAGAGTAAGTAAACATGATATGTAAAACAAACTTTACATCGTCTTCCAAGCAATGTTATAGTAAAGCTTCCTTTACATTGATCGTGGCGGTTTAATTATGAAAAAGTACATTGTCGAATTTGGCATAGCCATGGCCAGCTATGTAGTGCTGCTTATCATTTCTATGTATGTCCTTAAATCAATGGATGAAACATCCCCATTTCGTGTCCCGGTTGCACTCATTCCAATGATTCCATTGGCCGGTGTGCTTTGGGCAGTCATCCGTCGAATGAGAGTCATGGACGAATTGCAGCGAAAAATCCAGTTTGAGGCATTGAGCTGGGCCTTCGGGATGAGTGCACTGACCACATTCAGCTATGGCTTTCTTGAAACCGTCGGCTTTCCAAGATTATCGTATTTTATGGTTTGGCCAATCATGGGTGGTTTCTGGATGATTGGTCTCTGGTTCAGTAAAAAACGCTACTCATGAAAAATCTTATCAAGCAGCTGCGAGCCGAAAAGGGAATATCCCAGGCTGATTTGGCGGAACTTTTGAACGTATCACGACAAACGGTCATTTCCATTGAGAATGGCCGATATGACCCGAGTCTGCCCCTGGCCTTCGCGATCGCGCGCGCGTTTGGCATGAGTATTGAAGACATTTTTCAAGAGTGAATATGGATATACCAAAGGCAGAAAATGCGCACGGGATAATAAACAGCATATCCCGAGCGCTGATTTGACCGACTATTTACCCATACCAAGTGCATTTGGCAGTCCTGTTGCTATTTCTGGTATAAACGTAATCAGCAAAACAATAAGCAGCAGCACACCAAGATAAGGCAACACACTCAAGCTTAATCGCTCCACCGAAACCTTTGATATTCGCGAAGCGACAAACAAATTCACTCCAAGTGGCGGTGTGAGAAGCGCCATTTCATTTGTGATGACCAGAATAATCCCAAAGTGAATCGGGTCTATGCCGACGAGATGCAGCATAGGTAGCACGACTGGAACAAGAATGATTATCGTGGACAATGTCTCCATGAACATGCCAAGAATGATGAGCACCCCGATCAACATCAACAATATGATCTCGGGCTGCTGAGATATACTTAATACCGCCGTTGCAAGTTGCTGAGGGATCTGCTCGTACGTCATAATTTTGCCGAACAGTGTCGACGTGCCCACGATGATCAACACCGCCCCGCACATGTTCACTCCCTCAAGAAGTGCTTTGTATATATGGATGGGCTTAAGAGAACGATTGATCACTCCGGCAACAAACAGGGAATATACAATGGCAAGCACCGACGCCTCTACCGTTGTGGCCATGCCAGAATAGATGGATCCCAGAATAATGACTGGCGTCATCAATGAGAAAAAGCCCTTCTTGCACGCTTGCAAAAAGACGGACAATTGAAAACTCTGTGCGTTCTGACCACCGTTGAATCCATGTCTGCGCGCAATCAACCAGGCCGTTGCAGACATGGAAAACGCGACAATAAATCCTGGAATAAAACCCGCAGTGAACATCCCGGTCAATGATACATTTGCCAATATTCCATAAATAATCATGGGATTGCTGGGGGGAATCAAGATTCCAATAGTTCCGCCGGATGACGCTACGGCACCGGCATACTCCTTGCTGTACCCATTTCTGACCATTGTCGGAACCAGCAAAGCACCGACCGCTGCGACAGTGCCTGGTCCGGAACCTGAAATTGCAGCAAAAAAAGTACACGCCATGATCGTAGTGATACCAAGGCCACCATACATCCTGCCGACCAATTGTTTAACCACATCAACAATCTGGGACGTAATGTTTCCATGTTCCATTATGACCCCTGCGATAATAAAGCAGGGTATCGCCAGAAGCGGGAACATATTCAAGCCGTCAAATATGGAATTGTGAATAACGGACATCGGCAAATAATTGCCAACGACCAGAGCAACAATTGATGAGATGGCTAGACTCATAAAAATCGGCATGCCCATGAGAAATAGCACAGCCAATGAGATCAGTACAAGAGTTGAAACCGCCATAGGAGTTTCCTTCTGAAAATTTTACGATTGAGTTTGTTCAATCTCTTCTTTGACCAGACCGATCAAACTGTGAGATCGCCATCTTGTGTAGTAATTTTCCACAATTCGCCAGCTCATCGCGATGAAGCTCAGCGGGATAATCAGTTCCACATAAGCGCGAACGATTCCCAAAGTCGGAGAAATTTCAGGGAACTCAATGCCGGATCGAATAACATCCCACGACCACCACGCAATCAATAGATTGAATACTACCCAGATCGAATCGCACACGATTCTGAAGAAAAGGCGATATTTGAGAGGGAACAAAAGAAATTGTGCGGAAATTCGAACATGCGCCGCATGTTTTGCTACCATCGGCACAGCAGCAAAGGTAGCCCATATGAATGTGTAGCGACTCAGTTCCTCACTCCAGGGTACGCCAGCGCCTGTGGCCCAGCGCATCGCAACCTGAACGACCAGACACAGCACCATTGCTCCCATGCACGTGACGCTGAGCATTTCTTCAAAGTGATCATAGAGCCATCTGAATGACAGGCACTTTTTCATATCCTTGTTCCTCGATTTGCAAAATAAATCACGACTTATCGGACATGATTTTTTGTGCTTCATCCATCATTGCCTTGCCGCCAATCTGCTTGTAGAATTCCGGCCAAATGCTACGGGCCTTTTCCTGCCATACTTCTCCGTCAGTCGGTGAGTTGACCACCATCCCATGATCAACACATTCTTTTTTTGCATTGTTCTCCAGCTCTTCTGCATATTTCCATTCCGCTTCCGCTGCCTCTTTGGCCGCTTTCGTCACGAGATTTCTGGATGGCTCATCCAGTCGCCTAAACCACGGCTCACTCACCAGGATTGGACCCACCCATAGCATGTAAGGAATTTCGGTGACATATTTTTGCACCTCCCAGAATTTATTG
>JBEBTQ010000228.1:0-5834 GCA_040393685.1 Advenella kashmirensis
ACATGCGGATCCTTGGCACGAGCCAGGGTTTCTACACGACCAAGCAGTGCAACCTTTTCGGTGGCAGGCATACTGGCAATGGGGTCGTCCTGACCGTACAGGTTGTGGCCTTTTTGCTTGCCGTTGCCGACCACTTTCATGCGACCTTCTCCCTGACGAGCGATGGCCTTGACGGTGCTGGCCGATTCCATAAGCGCCGCGGGTGACAGGGTATCTGAATACGCAAAAGCGGTTTTTTCTCCGGCCAATGCGCGAACGCCAACCCCCTGGGAAATGGAAAAGCTGCCGGTCTTGACAATACCCTCTTCCAGACTCCAGCTTTCGCTGCGAGTGTACTGAAAATAAAGGTCGGCATAGTCCACTTTATGGGTAAAGATTTCGGCCAGTGCCGACGCCATGTGGTTTTCGTTCAGGTCCCAGGGATCAAGCAACAGCGATTTTGCTGTAGCCACTGCCTGGAGATCGGATTCAATTGGTTTCATGTATGAGTGTCTTTAAGGTTTCTTTATTGTAATGGGAGACGCAGAGCCGCCCACCTTGTCTTTGCTGCGTTCGAATTCCACGGTTCGCACCTGACCATTGCCGCCAGGGAACTGGTCAAAGACCGAGGCTGCCAGATAAGGCATAACTTCCGGCAGGCTGCGTGCACGCGAGTCTGCGGCGGCAGTGGCGCGGAACACTTCCCTGCCACCCTGCTGCCGATCACGAATAAACACGGTCAGTGTATAACGCTGATAAGGGACCTGCACGGTCTGGTAACGCGGCGCCACCGAGAATCCTAAGCTGCTGTAAAACGGATTGCGGTAATAGCCATAGGGAAATCCCATGCCAAACCCAAGCGTTGGAAACATATCGTAATCGCCGGTTTGCTGTTGCACCAATTGCTGTCGCACTTCTGTCCCGGTAGTGAGGTCGACTTCAAACCGGGCGGGCTGACGACCCATGGCCTCGGTCAGGCCGGTACGAAACATATTATTGCGTACATAACCAATATAAGTGGCGCGTTCCAGATCCTGAGACCCGCCGTTTGCAAACCGATAGTGCTGACCAGACACGGCACCTGGCCATTGCTGGAACGAGGTGACCTGGGTAGTGAACTCACTGGTACTGGCGCAGGCGGTAAGGACAAGAAAGCCCATTGCGCCCAGACCCAATTTAACCCAACGGGGCAGATGCAGTATTTGCACGTTTTTTCTCCTGCCAAACGCAAATCAACAATGACGCCGGTTTGCGGGACCCTGCACGCACCCGAAACCGCAGTTCAATTTTGACACAAAACCCCTTTTAAGGTTCCAATTCGGGGCGAACCTCTATAATTAACAATATATATCCATTCCGCTTTTTTGCAAGTGTGAGAGTCCGCAATGGCGCGGTATCTCCGCCGCATTCAACAGCCCGACACAGATCATTTATGCCTACACAAATCAACGAAGAAAACAGCCGCACCGTGTATCGGAAAGACTACCTACCCTATCCATTTACCCTGGATTCGGTTGCGCTGAACTTTGCGCTGCAAGAGTCGCAAACCATTGTCAATTCAACGCTGACATTTACGGCAAAGGGCAGCGAACCGGCAGATCTTGTGCTGGATGCGGAAGATATCGAACTGGACAGACTGCTGCTGGACGGCAAGGAACTGGCCTCTGACGCTTATCGTCTTGACGAGGAAAAGCTGATCATTCCCCAGCTTTCCGGATCGTTTGAAGTCCGCGTCCGCACGATTCTGGATCCGTCTGACAACTCCACATTCATGGGGCTGTACAAATCCGGAACGGGTTACTTTACTCAGTGTGAGGCTCAGGGATTCAGACGGATTACCTATTTCCCCGACCGGCCCGATGTCATGAGTATCTTTACCGTGACGATCTCCGCCAGCAAAAAGGAATTCCCATATTTGCTTTCAAATGGCAACCTGGTGTCTTCAAAAGATCTGCCCGATGGTCGCCACGAGGCTGTGTGGCATGATCCATTTCATAAACCCAGTTATCTCTTCGCACTGGTTGCGGGCGACTTCGACATTCGCGAGAAAACGGTAAAAACACATAACGGTCGTGATGTCCTTTTGCAGATCTATAGTGATAAAGGCAGCCGCGACAGAACCGAGTGGGCGCTCGCGTCGCTGGAACGCTCGCTGGTCTGGGATGAAAATCGCTTCGGGCTGGAACTGGACCTGGATCGGTTCATGATTGTTGCCGTTCGTGATTTCAATATGGGTGCCATGGAGAACAAGGGATTGAACATTTTCAATTCCGGTTATGTTCTGGCCGATCCGGATACCGCAACCGATGCCAACTTTTCTGCCGTGGAAGCGGTGATTGGTCACGAGTACTTTCATAACTGGACAGGCAACCGCGTCACCTGCCGCGACTGGTTTCAGCTGAGCCTCAAGGAAGGGCTGACGGTTTTCCGTGATCAGGAATTTACAGCCGACATGATGGCTGCCGGCCTGGACGATCAGGCTGCTGCAAGTGCGCGCGCCGTCAAACGCATTGATGATGTGAGCGTGCTGCGCGCTGCCCAGTTCTCGGAAGACGCCGGTCCCATGGCGCATCCGATACGACCTGACAGTTATGAATCCATCGGCAATTTTTACACTGCCACGGTTTACGAAAAAGGCGCAGAAGTTATCCGCATGCAGCATACCCTGCTGGGTGAGGCGGGATTCCGTGATGGCATGGATGAATATTTCAGACGTCATGACGGCCAGGCAGTCACCTGCGACGACTTTGTCAACGCCATGGAATATGTGTATACCAAATCACATCCCCAGAGCGATCTGTCCGTCTTTCGTCGCTGGTACTCACAGGCCGGGACTCCTCGCGTCAAAGTGACGATGAAGTACGATGCTGACAAGCAGACTGCCACACTGACGTTGTCGCAGCAAACGCCGCTGGTGGGCGTGGAAAAAATACGCAAGGATTTTGTGAAGAAGCCGTTTCACATCCCCTTTGCCATGGGTCTTCTCTCTGAAAATGGCGAGCCATTGCCCCTGACGTTTTCTGACGCCAATGCTCAAGAGCAGCGCAAACCGGATCAATCAGGACAGCACACTGCCCTGCTTGAACTGACAACAGACAGCCAGTCCTGGACTTTCACAGGCGTTGCCGCACGACCTGTTCCCTCTTTGCTGCGCAATTTCTCTGCGCCGGTCATCGTACAGTATGACTGGACTGACAAGGAACTGGCAGTTCTGGCCAAGTCTGATCCCAATCCGTTTGCGCGCTGGGAAGCCGTACAGGCCCTGGCCACGCGCGAAATTCTTGGCCTGGTGAATGTGCTGAAGCAAGATTCACAGGCCTCGCTGTCTGACGTCATCGTGTCTGTCTGGAAAAACAATCTGCAGGACGCAAATCTGGATGCGGGTTACCGGGCGCGACTTCTCACGCTGCCTTCGGAAAGATTCCTGGCCGAGCAGATGGATCCCATTGAACCGGTATGGCTCGCCCGCGCCCGCCATTTCGTTCGCGAGCAGCTGGGCAAGGCTGCTCATGATGACTGGCGCACTACGCTGCAGAGCAACGACACGCCCGGTGACTACAAACCGGACCCCATCAGTGCCGGCCGTCGCAGTCTGAAGAATCTTGCGCTGAGCTATCTGATGGCCGGCGGCGACACGCAAGCGTGTCAGCAGGCGCTGCGTCAGTATGAGGCAGCAGAAAACATGACCGATTGCATGGGCGCTCTGGGTGCCATCGTCAATTATCATCATGGTGAAAAACGCCAGGAAGCCATTGCCAGCTTCTATGAAAAATGGCAGCACAATCCTCTGGTGATCGACAAATGGTTCACACTGCAGGCGACAGCTCAAGATACCAGTACCGAAACGATACGCGGCCTGATGGCCCATCCGGCTTTTTCGCTGCGAAATCCCAATCGCGCCCGCTCTCTCGTCTTCCAGTTCTGCATGAATAATGCAGAAGGCTTTCATCACGAAGATGGATCCGGTTACGCACTGTGGCGCGAAATGGTGCTGGCGCTGGATGATATCAATCCCGAGATGGCTTCACGCCTGGCTCGCGTCATGGATAACTGGGCAAGGTATACACCGGCGCTTGCCGCCCAGATGAAGTCTGCGCTTGAGCAGGTGCGCGATCACCCTGGTTTGTCAACCAACACCAGCGAAATCGTATCCAAAGCATTACGTATTTAATATTATTTTCCGGAGACCGTATGTCACGAAAAACCCTCACCCAGTATCTGGTCGAACAGCAGCGCAACAATAAAGCCATTGAGGCTGAGGTTCGACTGCTCGTGGAAGTCGTTTCGCGTGCCTGCAAGGCGATCAGTCATGCTGTCAGCAAAGGCGCGCTCGGCGGTGTGCTGGGCAGTCTGGAAAGCGAAAACGTTCAGGGCGAAGTCCAGAAGAAGCTGGACGTCATGTCAAATGAAATTCTTCTGGAAGCCAATGAATGGGGCGGCCAGCTGGCCGGCATGGCCTCGGAAGAGATGGAAACCATCCATCACATTCCCAATCGTTATCCAAAAGGCGAATATCTATTGCTGTTTGATCCTCTGGATGGCTCTTCCAATATTGATGTCAATGTGTCTATCGGGACGATCTTTTCGGTATTGAAAGCACCCTCGGATATTTCCGGCCGGGAAGTGACCGAGAAAGATTTTCTTCAGCCTGGCAGTCAGCAGGTGGTGGCCGGTTACGCCGTGTACGGCCCGCAGACCATGCTGGTACTGACTATCGGCAAAGGTGTCATGGGCTTCACCCTCGATCGCGAACTTGGCAGCTGGGTACTGACGCACGAAGACATGAAAGTGCCGGAAGACACCAAGGAATTTTCAATTAATATGTCCAATATGCGTCACTGGGCACCCGAGATGCGTCAGTACATCGAAGACTGCCTGGCCGGTACTACCGGTCCGCTGGGTAAAGACTACAACATGCGCTGGATTGCATCCATGGTCGCAGACGTGCATCGCATCATGACGCGCGGCGGCATTTTCATGTACCCGTGGGACGCTCGCGATCCGAAGAAACCCGGAAAGCTGCGCCTGATGTATGAAGCCAATCCCATGAGTTTCATTATCGAACAGGCTGGCGGCATGGCAACCGATTCGGTCAACCGGATCCTGGATATCCAACCGACCGAATTGCACCAGCGCGTTGGCGTGGTACTTGGTTCGAAAAACGAAGTCGCTCGTGTAAAGGATTACTGCGCCGGATCAAAATGAGCTAAACGGATCGCATCAATCTCTTCCAGAATCTGGCTGTCCAGCGTGAAACCGCTGACAGCCAGATTTTCTTTGAGCTGCTCTGGCGTACGAACACCAATGATGGTGCTGGCAACCTGCCACTTCGAATTGCAGAATCCAAGTGCCAGTTGCACAGGTGTCAGTCCATGCTTGCGGGCAAGCGCGTTGTACACACGTGCTGCTTCCAGCGAGACCTGTCTTCCCCAGCGCTGTTTTCTGACCGAATCGTAAATCGTGATGCGCGCATCCTGTGGAGCATCCGGACCGGTCGTACCTGACTTGTCATATTTTCCAGTCAGTAGACCGTAACCCAGCGGAGAGTAGGCAAGCAGCGAAACCTGCAGATGATGGCAGGTTTCATCCAGCGCGTTTTCATACGAACGGTTCAGCAGGCAATACGGATTCTGAATACTTGCCACGCGTGGCAGGTTTTCCGCCTCGGCCAGCCGAACGAACTCGCTGACACCATAAGGCGTTTCGTTGGACAGACCGACGTATCGGATCTTGCCGTCACGTACCAGTTTGTCCATGGCCCGCAGCTGTTCTTCGATGGTGCTCTGATCAGGATTGCTTTTTTCGGGATCAAAATAACGATTGCCAAATGCGGGGACCGGGCGCGCGGGCCAGTG
>JBEBTQ010000229.1:0-5823 GCA_040393685.1 Advenella kashmirensis
CTGCCACTGAGCAGCAATGGCAAAATCGATCGAAAAACGCTTGCCGCACAACTGGACTCGCTCTCTCCTCACTCCCGGTACGAAGCACCGCAGAACGATCTGGAAGCAGCATTGGCGGAAATCTGGTGCGACATATTGGAATGCGACCGCATCTCCCGCCACGATGATTTTTTCCTGCTGGGCGGAGACAGTCTGCGCGCCACGCGTCTGGTCGAAACCGTGCGTCAGCGCAACCTCACCGACGTGCATTTTTCTTTGCGCCAGGTGTTCTCCACCGCCACAATCGCCGCGCAGGCGGAATGGCTGCAAGCCCAGTCCGACGCTGCCGGACTCACTATCCAAGACCCTGCATTTGAAGAAGGAATACTATGACGCTCGACTCACTGATCAACGAACTGGATGCACTGGGTATACTGTTATGGACAGAGAACGAACAGCTGCGCTTTCGCGCACCTGCCGGCGCACTGACCGACAAACACAAGGCACTGCTCAAATCTCACAAAGCGGAACTGATTGCCCGATTGTCGCAACAGACCACGCCCTTTCGTGAAGACCCGCAACACAGGTATGATCCCTTCCCTCTGACTGATGTGCAGGCTGCCTATCTGGTCGGCCGAGGTTCCGCCTATGCCTATGGAGGTGTGGGATGTCATGGCTACGTGGAGCTTGACATGCCCGACCTGGAGCCGGCCCGGCTGCAGCAGGCTTGGCACAGTCTGATCGCCCGACATGATATGCTGCGCGCTATCATCACGCAGGACGGATGGCAGCAGGTACAGAAAGACGTCAGTCTGCCTGCCCTGAAAACCGAAGACCTGCGCAATCTGCCCGACGCGACGGTTCAGGCGTCTCTGAAGCGAACCCGCGCCACGATGTCGGAAACCTGCTATACCCCGCACAAATGGCCCTTATATGAACTCAGGCTCAGCCGCTGTGAATCATTCAGTCGCCTGCATCTGTCGCTGGATCTGCTGATAGCCGATTTCGTAAGCATACAGATCCTGCTTGCCGAACTCGATCAGTTGTATCGCAACCCGGAGACACCGCTGCCACCGACCGCGCTGACCTTTCGCGACGCGGTGCTCGCACTCAGACATCAAAGGGAACAGCCCGCGCAGCGGGCGCATTTCGCACGCGATCGCGATTACTGGATGGCACGCATCCCGGATATGCCGGGTGCGCCCGAACTTCCTGTTCAGGATGGACCTGTCTCACAGGAGGCGGTCAGATTCTCGCGCCACGCCATGACACTTTCTTCCGCACAATGGCAGGCATTCAGCCGCCACTCGGCCGAACGTCGCACCACACCCACCTGCGCAATCCTGGCGGCGTTTGCCGACACCATTGCACGCTGGTCCAGGCATCCGGGCTTTTGCCTCAATCTCACCGTACTGAACCGCCCTGCGATTCATCCGGATATCAACCGGATTATTGGCGACTTTACATCGACCAGCGTCCTGGAAATCCGCAAGCAGAAGAACTCGCGGTTTGAAGAGCGGGCAACGCAACTGCAGCAACAACTGTGGGAAGACATGGAACACGCGGCGTTCTCGGGCATCGACGTTTTGCGTGAAATGGCCAGAGAAAGGCAACAAAGGGATTTCATACTGCCCATTGTCTTTACGAGCACACTGGGCATGGACTCCGCGGCATCAGGAGCCGAAGACCAAGGCGAATTTATGCAGGGCGCCCGCCTGGGATATGGTATTACCCAGACGCCGCAAGTGTGGCTGGACTGCCAGGTCGCAGAACGGGCGGGCGTACTGTATGTCAACTGGGATATCCGTGAAGGCGTGTTTCCGCCAGGTGTCGTTGAAGACGCCTTCGATGCCTTCAGTACGCTGCTTTGCTCGCTCGCTGACACCGGATCTGCCTGGCAGGATACGCAGCCGCTGGCTTTATCCGATCACACACAAAAGGTAAGAGAACAGAGTAATGCCACTGCCGTTGCGCCGCCCGCGGGACGACTGCAGGACGGATTTCTTGAACAGGCTGAACGACAACCCGATGCCATCGCACTTATCGACGCACAGGGACCCGTCGCGTACGGCCAATTGCTGCAGCAGGTTCGTACCATCGCAAAGGCATTGCTGGATGCCGGCTGCAAATCCGGTGATCTGGTTGCGATTGCCCAGGATAAAACACGATATCAGATCGCCTCTGTACTGGGCGTTCTGTATATCGGAGGCGCCTATCTTCCCCTGGACACGGAACAGCCACAAGCCCGGCGCAACGATATCCTGCAGGATGCGGGCGTTCATCACGTTCTGACCGATACCGCCAGACTGCACGACGCATGGCCGCAACATATCACCGCCATTGCTGCCGACGATCCTGCGTTCGACAACGAATGCTCTGTGACAATAAGGCCAGCTGACGTAGATGCCTCTCAGCTCGCTTACGTGATCTATACATCTGGCACTACCGGCAAACCCAAGGGCGTCATGATGACGCATCTTGCGGCCCTGAACACGATCGCAGATATCAACGCGCGTTTTGACGTGCATGCGGGCGATCGGATTCTGGGTCTGGCGAACCTGGCATTCGACCTGTCCGTTTATGATATTTTCGGCACCCTGGCCGCAGGTGGCACGCTTGTACTACCGAACCCGGAACGCAGACGAGATCCTTCGCACTGGGCAGAATGCATTGCCGCAAGCGGTGTCACCGTGTGGAACTCCGTACCGGCGCAAATGCAGATGCTGGCCACATTCCTGGAGTCCGAACCGCAAAGCCAACTGTCCACGCTCAGGCTGGCCCTGCTGTCCGGCGACTGGATCCCCGTTGGTCTGCCCGCCGCCATGCGAGCACATATTCCCGAACTGCGTATCGTCAGTCTCGGCGGTGCGACGGAAGCCGGGATCTGGTCAATCTGGCACGATGTCGTGACGGTTGCAGCAGACGCACGCAGTATCCCTTACGGACGCCCGCTGGCCAACCAGACTTTTCATGTTCTGGATTCGATGATGCGTCCTTGCCCGGACCAGGTGGCTGGCGAACTGTATATCGGCGGCATGGGCCTGGCTCAGGGTTATCTGAATGATCCCGAACGTACGGAAGATCGCTTCATTACGCATCCCGTTTCCGGCGAACGCCTGTACCGCACGGGAGATCTGGGAAAATATCGTCCCGACGGCGTCATCGAATTTCTTGGAAGAGAAGACAATCAGGTCAAAATCCGCGGCTACAGGATCGAGCTGGGAGAAATCGAAGCCGCACTGCAATCCCATCCCGATATTGGTATGGCAGTTGCTCTGGCTTGCGGAGAATCTATACAGGACAGACAACTGGCAGCCTTCTTCGAGGCCGCGGTGGTGCCTGCGTCAGAGAATCACTCCGACCATTCAGCCATTGCGCGGGCTGCGATAACAGCAGGAGATCAGAGCGTCGCCACGCTGGATCGTGACGCCTTTGTCCAATGGGTCAATACAGCCGACGATCTCGCCAGACTGAACATGATCGCCGCATTCCGCAAATGTGGCTTGTTCCTGAAGGCTGGCCAGTCCCATCGTGTTGAGGAAATCATCTCGGGTACAGGTACCATCGAATCCAATCATCGACTGGTTCGGCGCTGGTTACGCAATCTGTCGGCCAGCGGGTGGCTGCAATCCGATGAGACAGGCAATACCTATACGCTGTTGCGTGAACCGGTCAGTCGCGAAGCCGAACAAAGCTGGGCACATCTGGAACAGCTTGAACAGAAAATACATTACAGCAGTGAACTGCTGCGATATCTGCGCGAGTCTGGCGGCCACCTGCCCGGTTTATTGAGAGGCGAAGTAGACCCGCTGGATCTGCTGTTTCCTCAAGGCACACTGGATACCGCTGTCGCCGCATACAACGACAACGTGGTCAACCGATGCATGAATGCCGTCGTATGTGCTGCCGTCAGGGAAATCGCAGAAAACCGAAATCCATCGCGGGACAGCCAGCGGCCATTGCGGATTCTTGAAATTGGAGCAGGTGTAGGAGGAACCAGCCGCGCCCTGATCCCGGCTGTGGCCGACCATCCGGTGGATTATCTTTACAGCGACGTCTCACCTTTTTTCCTGAATGCCGCTCGCGAACGGCATGGCAATTATCCCTGGGTACGCTACGGACTGTTCGATCTGAATCAAGACTACGTATCCCAGGGTCTGCAGGCTGCCAGCTGGGATGTCATCGTCTGCTCCAATGTTCTGCATAATGCGCACCATGCACCAACCGTCCTTTCGCAACTGCGTGAACTGGGCGCACCGGGATGCGCTCTGGTCATTATTGAAGCAACACGCGAAATCGCCGCACTGATGACATCGATGGAGTTTCAGACGGGATTGTCCGGATTCACCGATGAGCGTGAAGCGCTTGACCAGACATTCTTCACCCGGGAGCAGTGGCAGCGACTGTTTACCGAAGCCCAGGGCGATATCCTTTGCACTTATCCCTCCCCCGATGATGCTGTCGCCAGTGTCGGGCAGGTGGCCTTCGTGGTACGTATGCCCGAGACTCGCAGGATCACCTATGAGCCACAAATTCGCGACTATCTGAGACAGCGTCTGCCCGAATATATGCTGCCACTGCGTCTGGAGGCGCTGCATGCCTTGCCGCTGTCGCGCAATGGCAAGGTCGATCGCAACGCCCTGAAGCAACGGGTCCATGTTGCCGACCAGCCCATGATGGCAGCCGCAACGGAGCAGCCGATGGACGAACTGGAAAAACGCGTGATCGCCATCTGGGAAACCGCACTCGGCAGAACAGGTCTGGGTCGCAACGATGACTTCTTTCAATCCGGTGGCGATTCCCTGCTCATTGCTCAGGTCGTCGCCAAAATGCGAGAACAGATGCCCGAGGCAAAAGACTGGGAATGGGACAGACTGATGCGTGAAGTGTTGCGCGTTCCCACCGCCGCGGCGACAGCGACGGCCCTGCGGAACAGTACAGACAGCAGCGACGCAGCCTCAGCGCCTGCATCCTCGCCCTTATTGTCACTTGTCCCGGCAAAGTCGCCGTCGGACACCATTCATGTTCTGGTTCACGATGGCAGCGGCACACTGGCACCCTACCGGGCCTTGCTGCCCCTGCTTGCATCGGCCCCGGCGCGCACAGGCGAAATCCTGGGACTCATGGTACCGGACGCAAATGCCTATCTGGCACGCCCTGCGGCACGACTGATTGGCGACCTGGCCACGGAATACGCTGCCTTGCTGGCGAACCTCGGCGCATCGCGCGTACATCTTATCGGTTATTGCATGGGTGGTCTGCTGGCAACCGAAATTGCCCGCGCACTGCTCGACGCTGGTGTGGAAGTCGACCCGGTTACCGCGATCAGCAGCGACCGGTTCCGCTACCACATCGATGACGATCTTCTGCTGGAACGCGCTTTTGGCGGACTTCTGGGTGCAGATATTTCCGCAGCCGGTCACCATGTCGACGACACTCTCATGGCTCGTGCACTTTTGCAGCTGCGTCAACAGCACGGTGATCATATTCCTTCGGCCTCGCTGCAGTCGCTCAACGGCGAACTGAAGCCGGTCGCAGATTGCTACTCACGACTGGCCGATATTCCCGCCGCAGAACGCCGTGCAGCACTGGTTGCTACCATGTCGACCAAAGCGTGGGAAGTACCGGAAGCACAAATTGAAAATCAGTTCCGCATTTTCAAACACAGTCTCGCGGCAGTCTCCTTGTATGAACCAGAAGCCTTCGCTGGCGATCTGCATCTGCTGCTGGATGACGAAGCCCTTCACTTCCTGCCGGGGCTGCAGCCGGACATGCGATCTTTCTGGAATGAACTGGCGCTGGGAGATGTGCGCATTGACAATATTCACGGCAACCATCTGAATT
>JBEBTQ010000230.1:0-5779 GCA_040393685.1 Advenella kashmirensis
TGTTGTCCTGGAAGTACAGGGCGAGCTGATTTCACGCCCCTATATCTCGATCACCCTGCAATTGATGGCGCGTTTTGGTGTCACGGTTCGTCAGGACGGCTGGCAACGCTTCACCATTGGCGCGGACAGCCGTTACCAGACGCCGGGTAAGATCCATGTCGAAGGCGATGCCTCCAGTGCCTCGTATTTTCTGGCACTGGGCCTGATCGGTCAGGGGCCCGTGCAGATTAACGGTATTGGTTGCGATAGTATTCAGGGTGACATCGAATTTGCGCGTTTTATTGAAAAACTGGGCGGGCAGATCCGTTATGAGGATCAAAGTCTGATTTCGTCCCGTCAGAACAGCGTCAGCGAATTACCTTTGCCTGCCTTCGATGAAGATTTCAATCTGATTCCCGATGCGGCCATGACGGCGGCCATGCTGGCGCTCTACGCGGATGGGCCCTGCACACTGCGCAATATCGGCAGTTGGCGAGTGAAGGAAACTGACAGAATCCATGCCATGCATACGGAACTGGCCAAGCTGGGCGCAATAGTTGAATCGGGGCCAGACTGGATCCGGATCACACCACCCGCCGAGGGGCAATGGCAATCCGCAGACATCGGCACTTACGATGATCATCGCATGGCCATGTGCTTTTCGCTGGCCGCTTTCGGGCCGGTGGGAATCAACATTCTTGATCCCGATTGCGTGAGCAAGACCTTTCCGGATTATTTTGCAGTTTACGATTCCTTGGTGAGTCCGCAGGAAAAGGGGAAATGATGAATAGCACACCGAATCCCACCGATAGCACAGCGAATCCCGCCGCTTCAATACCTGTCATTGCCATTGACGGCCCAACGGCGTCAGGCAAGGGTACGGTGGCGGCCCGGGTAGCCGCCGCACTGGGCTGGTCTGTCCTGGACAGTGGCCTTTTGTACCGCCTGAGTGCGCTCTCATCGCTCAAAAAAGGCGTCAGCCACGCCGACGAACAGGCTCTGGCCGATATTGCCAGAGGGCTGGATATTCAATTTTTGAATGGAAAAGTGTTGCTGGACAACGACGATGTCACCGAAAGCCTTCGTCAGGAGCAGATCGGCGAGCTGGCGTCCAGAATTGCACCCCTGACACCGCTGCGCGACGCGCTTCTGGAGCGCCAGAGGGCGTTTCGCAGGCATCCCGGGCTGGTCTGCGACGGCCGAGATATGGGCACGGTCGTATTTCCTGATGCGCCGCTCAAGATTTTCCTGATTGCCGACGTCGCTGCGAGAGCCCAAAGACGCTATAACCAGTTGATCGAAAAAGGTTTTTCTGCTAATCTAGGCGACCTGTTATCAGATTTGCAGGCTCGCGACGATCGTGACCAGAACAGGTCAGTTGCTCCGCTTAAGCCTGCTCAGGATGCAATCGTGGTTGATTCCTCGAATCTGGACATCAACCAGACAGTAGATTGTATCCTGACACACTGGCAAAGCCGTGTGTCAGATTCGGCCGTCATCAAGAACCGGATTTGATCGTCAGCGGATCTGGTCGTCAACGAATTTGATCGTCAATTAACAGCCAGGTTTTTTACTCAATGGTGTCAGCAGGGGTAATCCCCGTATTTCACCATTGATTTTTCAGGGCTTTCGTTTGTTGTTAAGCGAAAGATTTTTTCACTCCGCCGCGGCAGGTTGTTCTGCCAAAGCGTGTTTTTAAGGCCAGGAGACCGTCACGGTCCCGGGAATTTTTTAATGTCATCCATTTCTTTACAAGACGCCACTGGTGGCGAAAGCTTTGCCGATCTGTTCGCACAAAGTGTAAAAAACCAGGATATGAAATCCGGTGAAGTGATTTCAGCCGAAGTGGTCCGTGTAGATCACAACTTTGTTGTAGTAAATGCGGGTCTCAAATCCGAGTCCCTCATCCCAATCGAAGAATTCCTGAATGATCAGGGCGAACTGGAAGTTAACGAAGGTGACTTCGTTTCCGTTGCCATTGATTCACTCGAAAACGGTTACGGCGACACCATCCTGTCCCGTGATCGCGCAAAACGTCTGTCAGCCTGGCTGTCTCTTGAGAAAGCCCTTGAGTCTGGCGAAATGGTTACCGGCACCATCACTGGCAAAGTGAAAGGCGGCCTGACTGTGATGACTAACGGCATCCGTGCGTTCCTGCCTGGTTCACTGGTTGATCTGCGTCCTGTCAAGGACACAACGCCATACGAAGGCAAAACGATGGAGTTCAAGGTTATCAAACTCGATCGCAAACGCAATAACGTCGTGCTGTCACGTCGCTCTGTTCTGGAAGTGAACATGGGCGAAGAGCGCCAGAAACTGCTGGAAAATCTGCAGGAAGGTGCCGTGGTTACCGGTGTGGTCAAAAACATTACCGATTACGGTGCATTCGTCGACCTCGGTGGTATCGATGGTCTGCTGCACATCACCGACATGGCATGGCGCCGTGTTCGTCACCCATCCGAAGTTCTGTCCGTTGGTCAGGAAGTTCAGGCCAAGGTTCTCAAGTTCGATCAGGACAAGAGCCGTGTATCCCTGGGCGTCAAACAGCTGGGCGAAGATCCTTGGGTCGGTCTGGCACGTCGTTACCCACAAGGTACACGCCTGTTCGGTAAAGTGACTAACCTGACCGACTACGGCGCGTTCGTTGAAGTTGAAACCGGTATCGAAGGTCTGGTACACGTTTCAGAAATGGACTGGACCAACAAAAACGTCGATCCACGCAAAGTTGTCAGCCTGGGCGAAGAAGTTGAAGTCATGGTTCTGGAAATCGACGAAGACCGTCGTCGTATTTCACTTGGCATGAAACAGTGCCGTGCAAACCCATGGGAAGATTTTGCCACCAACTTCAAACGTGGTGACAAAGTTCATGGCGCAATCAAATCCATTACTGACTTCGGCGTATTCATTGGTCTGCCTGGTGGTATCGATGGTCTGGTTCACCTGTCTGATCTGTCCTGGACAGATTCCGGTGAAGAAGCCGTTCGCAACTTCAAGAAAGGCGATGAGATCGATGCCGTCGTTCTGGCTATCGACACAGACAAAGAACGCATTTCTCTGGGTATCAAACAGCTCGAAGGCGATCCGTTCAACAACTACGTTGCAACGAACGACAAAGGTGCAGTTGTTCCTGGCGTCATCAAGTCTGTTGAAGCCAAAGGTGCAGTCGTTACGCTGTCACTGGACGTTGAAGGCTACCTGCGTGCTTCCGAAATTTCAGCCGGCCGTGTCGAAGATGCGACCACTGTTCTGAAAGAAGGCCAGAATATCGAAGCCATGATCCTGAACGTTGATCGCAAGGCACGTTCTATCCAGTTGTCGATCAAGGCACGTGATAATGCTGAGACTGCAGACGCACTGCAACGCATGAGCGATACCAGTGCTTCTTCCGGTACGACTAACCTGGGTGCTTTGCTCAAGGCAAAGCTTGACCAAGCTAAAGACGATTAAGCTGTGACTAAATCAGAGTTGATTGAAGCACTAGCGGCAAGCTATCCACAGCTTGCCGCCCGTGACACCGATTTTGCCGTCAAGACCATGCTGGATGCCATGACTGTTGCCTTGTCCAAGGGTCAGCGCATCGAGATTCGTGGTTTTGGCAGCTTCTCGCTGTCAACGCGTGCTCCGCGGGTTGGGCGCAATCCCAAGTCCGGTGAACAGGTGATGGTACCCGGTAAACGGGTGCCTCACTTCAAGGCCGGCAAGGAACTGCGCGAGCGCGTTGATTCTGTTTTTACCTCTGCAGACGATTCAAAGCAGGAAGTTTCCGAGAATATCAATTTTGACGCCCAGGCGGCCAAGGTTGCCAACCTCTGAATCAGGCTGTAATGATATCGTTTTCGTGAAGTCCAAAAACCCCGATTGCAAAGTCGGGGTTTTTGTTTTTTGAAGTGCAATTCGCATTACAATGGCGGATAGTTAAATTTCAGGAGCAGGCTGATGCGTTATATTGTCTGGGCGTTGCGAATCATACTCTTTCTGCTGGTGTTGCTGTTCGCCCTTAAAAATACCGATCCCGTCACGGTACGGTTTTTTGGCGACTATACATTCGCTGCGGTGCCGCTCATTGTTGTGCTGCTGATCGCTTTTATTGTCGGCGCTCTGTTTGCCTGGCTGGTCAGTATTCCCACACGCGTGCGCAAAACACGTGAAGTCAGCCGTCTGAAGGGCGAAGTGGAACGTCTGAACCGTGATGTCGCCGATACGCGCCAGTCTTTGAATGCGCTCAAGGCTGAAGAGCTGCGTTTGCGCAGCCAGGCCGCGCCGGCGTCTACCGCGCTGCAACCCGCGCCTGTCAGGGAGACAGCCGTTGGACTTTGAAGCGTGGTGGCTGATCCTGATTCCGATCCTGTTCGGGCTCGGATGGATCGCGGCCAAAGTTGATGTACGTCAGATTGTCTCTGAAAGCCGGAATCTGCCAGATTCCTATTTCCGCGGTCTGAACTTTCTGCTGAACGAAGACCATGACAAGGCAATCGATGCCTTTGTTGAAGTGGCCAAGCTCGACTCGGAAACCACAGAATTGCATTTTGCGCTGGGTAGTCTGTTCCGCCGACGCGGAGAAATCGAAAGAGCCATTCGCGTTCATCAAAGTCTGCTCTCTCGCTCCGATCTTCCGCGAGCGGACAGGGAACATGCCTTGCATGAAATTGCCCAGGATTATTTCAAGGCCGGGATGTTTGACCGTGCCGAGCAGGCCTTTACCGAAGTGCAGAATACCAGTTTTGCAACATCGGCCACTCGGGCGCTGATTCGCATTTATGAGGCTGAGCACGACTGGGAAAAAGCCATAGGTGCAGCCGCCCAGCTGCGACAATTGACCGATGAACCGCTGCCACAGCGCGTTCACTACCACTGCGAAAGAGCTCAGGCTGCGCTCGGTGCTAAAGAGCCTGATTTTGCGCGTGTCGCGGCGGAACTGGACGCAGCCGAATTCGAAGCCGGACAAAGTGCGGCAGCAGGGGGGTCTCAGGCTTCTTATGCTCGTATCGCCATGTTGCGAGCCTATCTGGCAAGACGGCAGGGCGATCGTAAGACCGAGAGAGAATGGCTGCTTGCCACATTGAATCGCTCTCCCGAATTCGCAGGCCTGGTTGCCAAACAGATCATGGACAACTTTGCTGCTACCAATGAGCGCGCTCAGGCAGTCAGTCTGCTCAAGGACCATTATTTTGCTCATCCTTCACTGGATGTGTTTGAAGTGGTTTTTGCGGCCATTCGCGAAGATGGCTTTGCGTCCGCCTGGGAATTTGCCCAGGAATCCTTGCGCAGACATCCTTCATTACTGGGTCTGGATAAGGTACTTCATACCGAAATGGTCAGCGAAGAAAAGTCAGGCCAGCAAGGGGAACTGCAACAGCGCATGCCCGCCTTTGACCTGGGGTTGCTCCGAACCATGATTGACACGCACGCAAGGCGTATGGACAAATACGCATGCCGCGTTTGCGGCTTTCAGGCACAGAATTATTACTGGCAATGCCCGGGATGCAACTCCTGGGAAACCTATTCGCCACGCCGCCCAGAGGAATAAGTGGTATGCAAGTCTTTCCCATTGAAAAAATCAGACAGGTTCGTGTTCTGGTCGTTGGCGACGTGATGCTGGACCGCTACTGGTTTGGCGAAGTCGAACGAATCTCGCCGGAAGCACCGGTTCCCGTGGTGCGGGTCGCAAAACGAGAAGACAGACTAGGCGGCGGTGCCAACGTGGCCCGCAACATCCTGGCCCTTGGCGGTCAGGTTACGCTGCTCGGCATTGTCGGCAACGATGAAGCCGGACAGCAAATTGCGACACTTGCACAAGAGG
>JBEBTQ010000231.1:0-5760 GCA_040393685.1 Advenella kashmirensis
GACTGTCTGGACACAGAGGTAGTTGCAAAGATCATTGATGCGGCCGCCCCGCTGATGAAGGCGTCAGCGTCGGTCGCGCCGGATGTCGCTTCGAAATAACGCCAGACAGTGAGCTACAGGCTCTGCAGGAGCCGCTGAACCTCAGACCACGACAGTCTGTGCCATGCCATTTTCCTGCTGAACAATATCGCCCAGTTCGTAAACAGTTTCGCCCTGTTCGCGCAGGGTGTCGGCAATAGCTTGCGCCTGATCGGCAGAAACAGCCAGTACCATACCAATACCGCAGTTGAAGACGCGATGCATTTCTGTATCGGCAACCTGACCTTCCTCTTGCAGCCACTGAAACAGCGGTGGCAGCGTCCAGGATGATTTTTCAATGCGGGCGCTCAGGCCGTCCTGCAGAATGCGGGGCACGTTATCCAGCAGTCCGCCGCCGGTGATGTGCGCCAGGCCCTTGATGGCCGTACCATGCTTTGCCAGTGCTGCCAGAATCTGCTTCACGTAGATGCGCGTGGGGGCCATCACAACGTCCACCAGAGGCTGACCGTGGAAATCATCGTCGGGTTTGGCGCCCGCGCGCTCAATAATTTTGCGGATCAGGGAGAAACCGTTGGAGTGCGCACCGCTGGAGGCCAGACCCAGGAGTTTGTCGCCTACCGCAATGCTTTTCCCATCAATAATGGCTGATTTGTCTACCGCGCCAACGGCAAACCCGGCCAGATCGTATTCGCCGTCAGGGTACATGCCGGGCATTTCAGCGGTTTCGCCGCCAATCAGGGCGCATCCGGCCAGTTCGCAGCCTTTGGCAATGCCGCCCACAACCTGGGCAGCAGTGTCTACCGACAGTTTGCCGCAGGCGAAATAGTCCAGGAAAAACAGCGGTTCTGCACCCTGAACCAGAATATCGTTGACACTCATGGCAACCAGATCGATTCCCACGGTATTATGACGATTCCACTCAAAAGCCAGACGCAGTTTGGTACCAACCCCATCGGTTCCGGACACCAGCACAGGCTCGCGAAACTTCTTGGGCACTTCAAACAGGGCGCCAAACCCGCCAATTCCGGCCATGACCCCTTCCCGCATGGTTTTGGCTGCCAGCGGCTTGATCCGGTCAACCAGCGCATCCCCAGCGTCGATATCCACGCCAGCGTCGCGATACGTTAAGGAAGATTTGTTTGAATTTGTCATGAGCGGGCTGCCTAAATATGTAAAATGTCAATGAATTGAACAGGAAGGCCTTATTTTACGATGAAATAATCCATTGATTTATTATCCCTTCTAAATCAATGGATTATGTAATTTCCGCAACCTTCCCAGGACAATCCGTGGGACAACTTGAATACTAAAAAAGGACCACTTTGTCGGTGGTCCATGGACAGAAGCAAGTATAACTTATTGTCCTGAGAACCGTATCAATAGTGCAACGGGAAGCGGGATGAATCGGCATGAATTCTAGTGAAAATCTGCACTATGACTATTTGGCCACAGAGCTTGATGTGTGAACCCGCTAGTCTCAATATAATATGCGGACAAAAGACCGTCTGGTATTTATCCTTGGACAAGTAATATGACTGTGAAAACCTCACCACGAGCTGATGTGGTTAAATCAGCACGAACGCGAACCATGTATAAGGCGTCCCGCGCCAGTCGATTGAAACTCATTGCCGCAGCGAGCGGTGAACACCAGTCGCCCTTCCTGGCAGAAGTAAAGCACCGTTGCATTGAGGAAGAAGGCTACGATCCAGTGCATATGTACGAAGTGCTGCAGGCTAAACCCTTGCCTACGGCAGAAGAACTTAAAACCGGACGTGAATGGGCCAGGAAAGTATTGAACGATGCAACCACCGCGCCTTTCCTGGACAAGTATCGTCTGACCCATCCGTAAGTGAGTAGTTCTTCCGTAAATGAGTAGTTCTTCATTAGGAATATTGTCATGCAAAGAGTATGACATTCACACCGTTCTAAAGGATTTTGAATGCGGTGACCAATCGCTGAACGCGTTCCTGCACCAAGACTCAAAGAAGTTCAACGCCGCCCTCTTCTGTTCTATGTGGGCGGTTATTCATGAAACACACGGTCCTGTAGGCTTTTTTACGTTATCGACAACTTCCCTTCGAATTCAGCCTCAGGAAAAGGCTGAACTCAAACTTGAGTCTCCATTGGACAGGTTACTCGCACCCGCCGTGCTATTGGGCAGGCTTGCTGTCTCCGATAAACTCCAAGGCAAAGGACTTGGCCGACAGATTGTGGATTTTATTAAGGCCATTGCTGTGGAAAGCGCTGAACTGGTGAGTTCAAGACTCTTAATAGTCGATTCATTCATCGGTAAGGAACCATTCTACGAGAGATGCGGGTTCAAATACTGCACCAAAGGTGGGAAAAGAAGCCCGAGTTCCACGAAGATGTTCTTCGACTTGATAGATCTGTATAGAGAGCGCCACGCAGAGAAGATCGCACAGAAACAGTATTCAGACCTGCTTCAGCGTTTTTTTTGACCTACCGTCCTCAACCTCGCAGACCCCGCCTGGCTTTCCTGTTCTCGGGCAAGTATTCCCTGGCCACGAAATCAAACATTTCATCTACAGTTTTAGGTAAACTGGATTCCGACCCTGAATTCGGTTTTTTGCAAGATATTCTGCTGCTTTACTCTGGCTTACTCGATGGAAATATCAGGATATAGGCAGAGAGACCTCTTGTGAGACAACGTGTTGCGCTTGAATTTGACGATACAGCTTCGTGAATTCTAAGAGATTGATTTTAAAAAACAAAATAATGGACTCCCTGCGGAGCCATTTTTATTTTATTATTTCACGATGAACGAATACATTTTGCGCCGGAAACAGACCCTTCTCTGGTCAGGAGTCGGCCTGATACTGCTCGTTCTGCTGTATGTGCTGTCCCCGGTACTCACGCCGTTCATGCTGGGCATGGCGCTGGCCTACATTCTGGTGCCCGGCGTCAATATGCTGGTGGCGCTCAAATTTCCGCGCTGGCTGTCAGTGGCAATCATGTTTTTCCTGCTGATTGCCGTGATTCTGGGGGTTCTGCTCATTGTGATTCCGCTGGTTCGCAAGGAAGTAGGCCTGGCACTGGAACACCTGCCTGGCTGGGTGGCGCAGTACAATGTCAATTTTGCGCCGCGGATAAATCACCTTTTTGGTGTGCAGGCAGAGATCGATATTCTGAAAATCCGGGAAATGCTGCAGGATGCCATTACCGGGACCGATAGCCTCACCACCACGATTATTACTTACATCAAGTCCAGTGGTTCGGCCGTTATCTTCTTTTTTGTGAATCTGCTGATTACCCCTGTGGTGCTGGTCTACCTTCTGTTTGACTGGGATAAATTCATTATTTCCATTCGTGAAGTGATTCCCCGTCGCTATCTGAATGCCACGCTGAGTATTTTTCGCGATATTGACCGGCTGCTCTCCAGCTTTTTGCGCGGCCAGATTCTGGTCATGCTGATTCTGGCCGCCTACTACAGTATCGGCCTGTCCATTGCCGGCTTCGAAAGCGCCATTCCCATTGGGGTCCTGACGGGCATGCTGGTTTTCATACCCTATCTGGGTGTGACTTTCGGCCTGCTCCTGGCCATTTTGTCGGCGCTGCTACAGTTTGACAATTATTACGGGCTGATTTCTGTCGCGATCGTGTACGGCCTGGGGCAGATTCTGGAAGGCATGGTGCTTACGCCCAAGATCATGGGCGAGCGCATCGGACTGCATCCTTTGGTGATCATTTTTGCCTTGTTCGTTTTCGGGCAGATTTTTGGATTTTTTGGTGTGCTGATGGCTCTGCCCATCAGTGCCGCCCTCTCTGTACTGATCCGGCGTGTCTACCGGCAGTATCGACGCAGTGATTTTTATCGAACATGACAGAGCAACTTATTCTTGATGTCCTGCCGGTGGTGCCCCCCCGCTTTGACAATTTTGTAGTGGGCAGAAACGGCGAAGCGGTCAGCCACCTGCTTGCTGCACGCCCAGGGCAAAGCGTTTACCTTTGGGGTGAACACGGCAGTGGCAAGACGCATCTTCTGCGCGCTGCCTCCCGCAATAACGGGCTTTTTGTGGATGCGGCCAGCGATGCACTGCCCGACCCGGGCGAAGCGATCACCGCCGGTGTGATCATTGCCGTGGACGGGGTGGATCGATTGTCCGATACCCAGGCCGCTGCGCTTTTTGGTTTATTCAACGAATGGAAAATAAGGCAGAACACGCCCGAGGCATTCAGCCTGCTTACCAGCGGCCCCTGCGCACCAAGGCAGTTGCAGATCCGCGAAGATCTGCGCACCCGACTGGGTTGGGATCTGGTGTATCGCCTGGAAACACTCACGGATGATGAACGCCGCGATGCCCTGCTGCAACGCGCAGCCGACAAAGGCATTCGCCTGGGCACGGAAGTGACCAACTGGATGTTCAACTATTACGCGCGTGACATGAGTGCCCTGTCTTCGCTGCTGGACGCGCTTGATCGTTATTCGCTTGCAGAAAAGCGGGCAATCACCGTTCCCTTGTTAAAATCGTACCTTCAGTCCCGGCACCCTTAGGTCGCGGGCCTTTTTCAATTTTTTATCGATGCATTTTCCGCATTACCTGTGAACTTTACCAACCATTATGACGCAACGCCTTGCCCTGTTTGATCTTGACCATACTCTGCTGCCCATCGATACCGACAGACACTGGGTGGATTTTCTTGCCCGTAACGGGTGGGGTGGTGACCCCAAGGTCGTGCAGGCCAAAAACCGTGAGCTGATGGAAAAATACACGGCCGGCACCCTGAAGATTGAAGAATCCGTTGAATTCATGCTGGGCTTTCTGAGCCTACACTCACCTTACGAACTGGCACGGTTTCACGAAAAGTACATGCACGATGTGGTTCGGCCAGCCTTCCGCGAAGAAGCCGTCGCGTTGGTGTCAAAGCATCTGGAACAGGGTGATCTTTGTTGCCTGGTGTCAGCCACCAACGAATTTGTGATCAGCCCTGTGGCCCGCGCTTTTGGTATTCCAAATGTGATTGGCACCGTTCCGGAGTACAAAAATGGCCGTTATACGGGTAAAGTAGTGGGTACGCCCAGCTATCAGGCTGGCAAGGTAACACGAGTCAACGAATGGCTCGGCAGTATGGGCAGGCAGCTGTCGGACTTTTCCGAGAGCTGGTTCTATAGCGATTCGCAGAATGATATTCCCTTACTGGAAGTGGTTACCCATCCGGTAGCCACCAATCCGGTTCCGCCCCTAAGAGAGCTGGCGCAAGAAAAAGGCTGGCCGGTTCTGGATTTATTTCCATTGCAGTAACAGGAACCTAACAACAAAAAACCATGATTAAGAACACGATTCGAACTTTCGTCAGCCGGCTTTTTGCACCGCCGGTCGCGAAAGACAAACGCCAGGTTTACACCCGGGAACAGCACAAGATTGACCGGCGCCTGGTTTCGCGCAATGCCATCAAGGTGTGCGAAGTGCTGCAGCAAAAAGGCTACGATGCCTTTATCGTGGGCGGTGCAGTACGTGATCTGGTCCTGGGTTTCGAACCCAAGGATTTTGATGTGGCAACCAATGCCACACCCGAAGAAATTCGCCCCCTCTTTCGTCGTGCCCGTATTATCGGACGACGCTTTCAGCTGGTCCATGTGGTCTTCGGCCAGGAAATCATCGAAACCTCTACCTTCCGCGCGCCGTCCAACAGTGAGCAGCATACCGATGCCGATGGCCGTATCCTGAACGATAATGTTTTCGGTACCCAGCAGGAAGATGC
>JBEBTQ010000232.1:0-5729 GCA_040393685.1 Advenella kashmirensis
GCCAGACTTTATAACCCGATGCATTGATCATGCGTTTGAGCCTGTCCACCATGAAGTAATAACCATCGGCATCCATGCGCGCCAGATCGCCCGTGCGCAGAAATCGCTTGTTATTCAGGGTGATAAAGACGTCTTCTGTGGCTTTTGGATTATTCCAGTATCCCTGCATGACCTGAGGGCCATGCACGACAATCTCACCGACCTCTCCCTGCGGCACTTCCTGCAGGGTGCCGGGATCGATAATTCGGGCGTCAACATCAAAAATGGGAATACCCAGACATTGTTTCCTGGGGTGGCGTTCCGGATTGATATGCGTGGGGGCCATCACTTCGGACATGCCATAACCTTCTATATACGTCAGACCGAAATCACGCTGCAGCTTTTCTGCGATGGCCTCGGGCATGGCGGCACCGCCTCCGCTGACACGTGCAATGCTCGACAGATCATAGGACGAGAGGTCGGGCATGGCCAGCAAGTCGACCACCATCGCAGCGATAAGAGCCAGCCTGCTAACGCGATAGCGCTCAATGCAGCGGGCGGCCACAACCCGATCCCATCGGGTCATGATGACAATGGTGGCCCCCAGATAAATGGCGCTGTTCATCACGCCTTCCATGCCCGTGACATGAAAGAACGGCAATACCCCAAGGAACACGGCATCCTGATTGCCCCCGTCGTACCAGACCGCAGGCGACACGGTGTTATACATGGTCGAACGATGCGTGTGTATGCACCCTTTCGGATGACCGGTAGTGCCTGATGTGTATGGCATCACGGCCATGTCGTCTGCGCCAGCAAGAGACGGTGCTGGCTTGCGTTGGTGTGCGAGCGCCTCTTTCCAGATGATCACTCTCTTGCCGGCAAGCGTGCGTGCGGGCTCTGCAACAACATCCGGGACGACCAGATCGGTGCCCGATGCCGGAAGATAATCATGATAGGCACCTACGATTTTGTGGGCAGGTGCTGATGCGCCAAGCGCCGTCACCTGATCGTGCAGTTCCTGTCCGTATATCACTACCGATGCGCCCGTATCACGGACATAGTGCTGCAATTCTTCGGCGCGGTTCATGGGATTGACCGGCACCACCACCGCATCGGCTCGCAATATCGCATAGTACGCAAGCACATACTGGGGGCTGTTCTGCATATAGAGCAATACGCGATCACCCTTTTGCACCCCGCAGTCCTGCTGCAGAAACCCTGCAAGAGCCTGAACGTCCTGATGTACCTGTGCATAGGTATAGATAGCATCGTAATAGACGAGGCATGGCTTTTGCGGATAGCGTAAGGCCGAAATCTCCAGATTGACGTGCAGTGCCGTCTCGGGAATGCTCAGGCTCTTGCTTCGACCACGTGGCCAGAATTCAGAATAATCTGGCGAGATCATGCGACTTCGAACAGACCGGCTGCGCCCTGACCGCCCCCGATGCACATAGTAATGACTACGTATTTGACGCCACGACGCTTGCCTTCGATAAGCGCGTGTCCCACCATTCGTGCGCCGGATACACCATAGGGATGCCCAACCGCGATGGCGCCGCCGTTTACGTTAAGCCGATCATCGGGAATGCCCAGTTTATCGCGGCAATACAATACCTGGCATGCAAATGCTTCGTTCAGTTCCCACAGGCCGATGTCAGCCACTTTGAGACCCGCGCGTTCCAGCAGACGAGGAACAGCAAAGACCGGGCCAATACCCATTTCGTCGGGCTCGCAGCCAGCCACGGCAAATCCACGGAAGATGCCCAGTGGAGCGATGCCACGCTGACGCGCAATCTCGGCGTCCATCAGCACGCAGGCGGAAGATCCATCTGAAAACTGGCTGGCATTTCCGGCAGTAATGACCCCGTTGGGAAACACGGTGCGGATTCTGGATACACCTTCAAGCGTTGTATCCGGACGAATACCTTCGTCCGCAGAGATAGTTACCTCGCGACGCGATATGGCACCGGTAGCCTTGTCGAACACACTCATGACAGTTGTCATAGGTACGATTTCGTCGTTGAACAAGCCGGCTGCCTGCGCCTTTGCTGCGCGCTGCTGGCTACGGGCGCCATATTCGTCCTGTGCCTCACGAGTGATGCCGTAACGCTTGGCGACGGTCTCAGCCGTTTGCAGCATGCTCCAGTAAAGCTCGGGTTTGTGCTGTTTCAGCCACGGATCCTGGCGCATGATCCCATTGATATCGTTCTGAACGCAGGAAATACTTTCAACACCGCCAGCGACCATGACAGGCACCTGATCCACAATAATACGCTGCGCCGCCATTGCTATGGCCTGTAGTCCCGAAGAGCAAAAACGGTTAACCGTGACGCCGCCAGTGGTGACCGGCAGTCCTGCACGCAGCGCAACGGCTCTGGCAATATTGCCACCGGTAGTTCCTTCAGGGAACGCAGATCCGATAATGACATCTTCAACTTCAGATGGTTCAACGCCAGCACGGGCTACAGCGTGCGATACCGAATGCGCACCGAGTGTGGCACCGTAAGTCATATTAAATGCGCCCTTCCAGGATTTTGCCAATCCGGTGCGGGCCGTGGAAACAATAACGGCTTCTCTCATGTCTCTTCTCCAGAGTATGCAAAACATGTGTGGCGGGCACCCGCATTACACATGTGGTTGATATATGGCATTACATATATTCCACTTTGCGCGTGATATCGCACATGTCATATAACTTAACGCAGTGAACTTAGCGTACTAAACTTAGTGCGAGGGTACTCTACTTAACGCAGGGCTTCTCCGCTTTTTGCGTGCTGCTCGATCAGGGCTGCGGGTTTCCACGCCTGGGGGCGGCGCGAGCTGTCGCCAAATCGACGAATCGCGCGCAATACATTGAAGAGACCCGCTTGCTGGGCATAATGCATTGGGCCGCCGCGATGCAGTGGGAAACCGTAACCGTTCAGATAGACGATATCGATATCGGACGCGCGCAATGCAATACCTTCTTCCAGGATTTTCGCTCCTTCATTGGCCAGCGCAAATACACAGCGCTCCACAATTTCCTGATCGCTGATCTTGCGCGGCTCAATGCCCTTTTCCTTGCGGAAGGTCTCGATCATTTTTTCCACTTCAGGATCAACATGAGGCTTGCGATCGCCTTCTACATACCGATACCAGCCTGAGCCGGTTTTCTGGCCATAGCGGCCGGCTTCACATAGGCGATCGGCGACCACTTCTTCATATGAGTCGGGGTTGGCCTCTTTCTTGCGCTTGCGAATGGCCCAGCCAATATCCAGGCCCGCCAGATCGCCGACGCGATAGGGCCCCATGGCAAAACCAAAATTTTCCAGTGCCCGGTCAATCTGCGAAGGCGACGCCCCCTGCAGCATGGCCTCATCTGCCGCATCTCGATAAGCATAGAGCATGCGATTGCCGATAAAGCCGTCGCACACACCGGATACCACCGGCTTCTTGCCGATTTTCTTGCCCATATCGATACACGTCGCCAGGACATCCTTGGCGGTTTTCTCGCCGCGCACGATTTCCAGCAACTTCATGACATTGGCAGGGCTGAAAAAATGCAGACCAATAACGTCCTGCGGACGCTTTGTGAATGAAGCGATCTTGTTGACGTCCAGCGTCGAAGTATTGGATGCCAGAATCGCACCCTGCTTGGCGACGCGATCAAGTTCTTTGAATACCACTTCCTTGACGCCCATTTCCTCGAAAACTGCTTCGATAATAAGATCGACATTATTCAGATCGTCATAGGTGAGCGTAGTCGTAAGCAGATTCATGCGCTCTTCCACCTGCTCTGCAGTGAGCCGGCCTTTCTTCATCGTGTTTTCGTAATTCCTGCGGATGGTGGCAACGCCCCGTTGCAAGGCTTCTTCTTCTTGCTCCAGCAAAACCACGGGAATGCCCGCGTTCAGGTAATTCATACTGATCCCGCCACCCATCGTACCAGCACCAATCACGCCAACGCTGGCGATGGGACGCAGTGGGGTATCAGCAGGAATGTCCGGAATTTTTGTAGCAGCACGTTCAGCGGCAAATACGTGCCGCAATGCCAGCGATGCAGGTGACGTCATGAGTTGATTGAAACGCTCACGCTCAAAGGCAAGCCCTTCCTCAAAAGGCATAGACACGCTGGCAGCGACAGCTTCGACGCAAGCAGCCGGTGCCGGGAATTTTGCGGCTCCAGCGGCTGCCGCATTGCGAGCGTTAAGCAGCAGCGCCTCGGCATCTGCGTCTTCTACCTTCAGATCACGTATGCGTTTCAATGGTGCGTCTTTGCCCAGCTTGCCGGCAAAATCAATGGCTGCCGCTTGCGGATCACTGTCAACAACCTGGTCAAACAGGGCGCTGTCAGCAAGTGACGATGCCTTGACGATCTGGCCCGAAGTAATCATGTTCAGCGCTTTTTCCAGCCCCAATACGCGAGGCAGACGCTGAGTACCACCCGCCCCGGGCAAAATACCCAATTTGACTTCGGGAAGACCCACTTTTGCACTCACCGCCGCAACTCGATAGTGCGCAGCAAGCGCCAGCTCCAGTCCACCACCCAGGCACACGCCATTGATGGCAGCGACAACTGGCTTGGCAGATTGTTCCAGAACTTCAATAACCGTACGCAGAGTGGGCGCCTGGGACGCCTTTGGTGTACCGAATTCGGTGACATCCGCCCCACCTGAGAATGCGCGCTCTGATCCGCCCATCACAATGGCCCGGATTGCAGGATTGCTATTGGCACGGTCTACGCTTTCGACGATGGCTGTTCGCAAGCCGTGGCCGAGTCCGTTCACTGGCGGATTGTTGAAAGTGATGACGGCGATGCCGTCCTTTTCTTCGTAGGACGCGTGATCCATGATGCGAGTCTCCATTATGCAAATTGGCCGGGCTGGACGCCTGAAACTGACAATAACTATCTATGCACTTCCTTATGCATTACCCAGGCACGTACAGGCGCCCAATGCAAATTTGTTTTGCATAGCAGAATTAAAGCGATCCAGTGATCTGTTGATAGTACTCTTTTGCCAGTCACTCTGTAAAGTGGTTTGGCGGTTAGTAGAATTCCGATCCTAGTAACTTCCGCACTTTCCATTCGCCGGTTTGCTCGCTATAATGAATTCCATAAATCAAATTATAGTTCCACTCTGCAGAATTTTTCTGGAAAATTTGTGCAGAACTTCACTGCGCAACTGTAATTCAGACCCTTTTCATAGGACACCCCATTCATGGATATCCGCTACACACCTGAACAACTGGCGTTTCGCGACACGGTTCGCGAATTCCTGGAAACCGCGGTTCCTGCAACAGTACGGGAAAAGACCCGTCAATGTCTGCCACTGAGCAAAACAGAAAGACAAGAGTGGCAACGCAGTCTTTTTGAAAAAGGCTGGGGGGCGCCGTCATGGCCGGTAGCTTTTGGCGGCACTGGGTGGGACGCCGTGCAAAGACATATTTTTGAAGAGGAATGCGCTGCGTATGGCGCGCCAGAGCAATTGCCTTTTGGTCTGAAAATGGTTGCTCCAGTCATTCAGAAGTACGGCAGCCCACAACAGCAGGAAACATTCCTGCCGCGAATTCTGTCTGGGGAAGACTGGTGGTGTCAGGGTTATTCGGAACCGGGGGCCGGCTCAGATCTGGCTTCCCTCAAAACAACTGCAGTGCGCGACGGCGACGACTATATCGTCAACGGCCAGAAAACATGGACCACCCTTGCCCAGCATGCCGACTGGATCTTCTGTCTGGTGCGCACCAATCCCGAAGTGCGAAAACAGGAA